>DBGBEM010000108.1:0-6019 GCA_048477235.1 Muribaculaceae bacterium
AGACCTCTCCAGAGGCCGTTTTTCAATGCTTTTCAATTATTTTCAAGGATATTTTGCGCTATTCCCCCGTTATACTCCTATATACCAACAATTTAAGCGCATAAACAATCTGTTCAAAACCCCGTTTTTCGTGGTACTAAAGGGGGGTCTATCCTCGAAAATCGCCCGATTTTTGGCTCTATTTTGTCCCTAAAGGGGTGTTTATCGCCTTTTTTGTGGTACCGTGTTGGCCACCCAACAGGCTAACCAATGGGCTATCCAACACAAATTTTCGCTTCGATCTTATTAAACGACGGGTGCAGCTCTTCTGCCGGTTCATTCCCCGAGGGCTATGTTCAAACTACATTTAACCGGCAGCTAAACTTCGCTAAAACGGCGTTTAACCGGCCATCGTTCGGTGCTGTCCGCTCAGACCCCGCCAAACGCCCGCAAATAGCCCAATTTCCGCGCGTTTAGCTGCGCTGCGGCCATTCTACCGCCCGGCATTTGAACGCCACCACGCGCCCCATGCAGTCGCACGGACAAAATAAAAGGCCGCGCTACAAGCACGACCACAATCAATCCAACATAAATCCAACTTAGGCCATCCAACACCGCCCCCAAAATCCAAGCAAAATCCAAGCAAATGTACTTTTCGTTTTGCAGACCAGTTCACTCCAACTTATCGATAACTAATTGAACCGTCGACACTTCCCGCGCAATCCGACTCACTCAACATTGCACGTTTCGTTTTTCCGCCCATATCTTGCCATCGTTGTCAATGTCTGCCTCCAATAGGGTCGAGATTCCGTTTTCGTCATACACGGGCTTTACTATTGAGGGATTATAAGCTAAATCTTTCCCATCGATATGGGATGATATGTCGCTCTCAGTTGTCGAGATGATATATGGAGATTCGGCGTTTCCACGATAAGAGGCAATAATATAAAGAAAAGCCAAGAAGATGTATTTGAGACTGTCCATGATATAAAACATTATAAATTTCTCCACAAAGATACTAAAAAACACATTTATTGTTATCTTTGCGTATGGAATCTTTACTTCGAACAGTAATTTGCCTCGTTTTAGTTTTGGCAAGCGCACACCTGTGCCACTCCCGCACAGTCTTATCAGAATCGACAGGAGAACCTGTCGTATATGCCAGTGTCGGAGTTATCAACCGGAATCTTGGTACGGTTGCCGATACGGCGGGTAATTTCAAGGCCGCTGACTCACGCGGGAATCAGCGGCCTTTCGTGGTGGGAATTATGTAAAGCTTTGAAACGGAGTCATTCGACGTCGTCGTCGCCGATGGCGATATAATGCTGGTAGGGGTGGTCGCAGGCCGGGCATACCTTCGGAGGCTCGGTGCCGGTATATTCGTAGCCGCAGACGAGGCATTGCCAAGTGACAGGCTCGGAGCGTTTCCAAAGTGTGCCGTCCTGAATATGTTTCAGATAACGTTCAAAGCGGTTGTGGTGTCTCTTCTCGATTGTGGCTACGGCCTCGAAGTGGTCGGCGATGTCGTCGAAACCTTCGCTGCGGGCAATCTTCGCGGCTTCATTGTAGAAGTCGACACCTTCGCGAAGTTCTTCTTCGGCAGCCGTGGCCAGATTTGAAGCTGTGTCACCGATAATGCCCGGATTGGTGGCTACGTCGACCTGCAGGGGCGCACCGCCCGGAAGGAATTTGAAAAACACCTTGGCATGACGCAGTTCGTTGGCAGCTGTTTCATTGAAGATGCGCTCAACAGGAAAATAATTTTCTTTGGCGGCCTGAAGCGCATAGAAAGTATAGCGCGTATAAGCTGCCGATTCAGCGAAATAACTCTGAAGAAGTTTTTGCTCGGTTTTGGTTCCGGCTATTGGTTTTGTCATAGTTGTCTGGTTTAAGAGGTTCAACCTTTTAAACTCTAAACAACCTGTAAGGCCAAAGGTTCGCTGATGTTCAGATGAGTTCGAGCCTGAAGATGACAGGGCGCGTGCCGTCGGCGCAGCAGACAATCTCGCTGTGACAGTCGTGACGGCAGACTCCGCAGCCATGATTGCTCTCATTGCCGCGGCCAAGCTCGCCCAGACGCGATTGAATTATATTCCATGCTTTAGGGCACATTCCTTTCGGACATTCTCCGGCAACGCTTTCAAATATGTCTCCTTCTTTCATAAGTGAGCATGGCCCGGTTTCAGGTTCGTCGAGATAGCTGCTCTGGAGGTCGCTGAAACACTGGCGGCGCATGACGGTCACTCGTGCCGGAGGCAATGGCCGTTCTCCGGCGTCGGCCTTCAGGCTGAACATCCCAGCAAGGCCGGCCAGTGAGGCTGCTTTTAAGAAATTCCGCCGGTTAATCATTTGTCTTCAGTAATTTCAGGGCCATCAGAAGAGCTGTGGCCGTGGAGCGTTCGATAACTCTGTCGCGCGAGCCCGGGAAATGGAAGGTGTCAGACTCAGTTTTCCCGCGGAACGTTGCGGCAATGCAAACTGTTCCGACAGGCTTGCCCTCTACGGCACCTCCGGGGCCGGCGATTCCGCTCGTAGCCACGGCGAGGTCTGCGCCGATAACCCGGGCCGCTCCTTCGGCCATCTGACGCACAACGGGCAGGCTGACGGCTCCGTATGCGGCAAGGTCATCGCGGCTGACACCAAGCAGATTGGCCTTGACTTCATTGCAATAGGCGACTATACTGCCCTTGAACGCTTCCGACGAGCCGGGAATCTGAGTGATGGAGCGGGCTATATTGCCGCCGGTGCAGCTTTCAGCCGTGGCGAATGTCACTCCGCGTCTGACGGCCTCTTTCAGCAGAATCTGGGCTATGGTGAGATCTTCTTCGGCGATGGCATATCCGGCTGTCAGAGCTTTTAGTCCCGCGAAAAGACTGTCGATCTTTTCTCCGGCAGGCCCGTCGAGACGCAGGCGTATGATTCCCGGCGTCGGCAGATAGGCAAGATGATAGCCTTCGGGCAGTTTGTCTTCCCAGTCGGCAAGGTGTTCGGCGAGATCGCTTTCGGTTATGCCTGTGACGATAAGATGGCGGTGGGCTATTTCAGAAACCTCGATGCCGAATCGGCGCAATAACCGGGGAACAACCTCCCGGCCAAGCATCTCGCGGGTCTCAAACGGCACACCGGGCATTGCCACAAGCACTTTGCCGTCGCGCTCGAACCACATTATCGGCGCCGTACCGACAGCGTTGGCGATCGGAGTGCACGACGTCGGCACCATGGCCTGTGTGCGTGTCAGCTCGTTGAGCTTCAGTCCGCGGCGACGGAAAACTTCCTCGACATTGCGGAGCATATCTTCGTCGAGGCGCAGTTCTCCGCCGAAAATCTCCATCATGACGGAGTTGGTTATGTCGTCGCGTGTCGGGCCGAGTCCGCCTGTTGTGATCACGGCGTCGGCATGGGCGAGTCCGTCGGCTATCGCGCGACGCATGGCGGCTCCGTCATCGCCGACAACGGCGACCGATTCGATTGTCACCCCGCAGGGCGTGAAGCGACGCGCTATCTCCGAACTGTTGACATCGGCGACCTGACCTAAAAGGAGTTCGTCGCCGATAACTACTATGGCAATTTTCATTATTGATCTTTCATTGTGACCCGCGCGTATGGAACTTCTTCGTAACGGCAGAATTCTCCGCGCAGATATTTATAGTATCCGGCAATGGCAACCATTGCGGCATTGTCGGTAGTGAACTTGCGCTTCGGTATGAAGGCGCGAAGGCCGCGAGCGGCGCAGTAATCGGCCACGGCATTCCTGACTCCCGAGTTTGCCGATACGCCTCCGCCGATAGCCACAGTCCTGACGCCGGTTTCTTTTACGGCTTTGTCGAGCTTATCCATGAGAATGGCTATGATTGTAGCCTGAAGCGAAGCGGCCAGATCAGCTTTGTTTTTTTCGATGAAATCGGGCTCGCCGGCCACGGCATCGCGCAAGGTGTAGAGAAACGAGGTCTTCAGTCCGCTGAAGCTGTAGTCGAGTCCGGGGATATGTGGTCTGGCGAATTTGAACCGTCCGGGATCGCCTTCGGCGGCAAGAGCGTCGATGACAGGGCCGCCGGGATAGGGGAGGCCCATCACTTTGGCGCATTTGTCGAAAGCTTCTCCGGCTGCGTCGTCGATGGTGTGGCCTATAATCTCCATATCGCTGTCGGAGCGGACAACTATAAGCTGTGAGTTCCCTCCGGAGACAAGAAGGCAGAGAAACGGATATTCAGGCACTTCGTCGTCGGGTGTCTCGCGTATGAAGTGGCTCAGCACGTGTCCCTGTAGATGGTTCACGTCGACAAGCGGTATGCGAAGTCCGAGCGACATTCCTTTGGCAAATGAGGTGCCGACTAATAATGACCCGAGCAGTCCGGGCCCGCGGGTGAAAGCAATCGCGTCGAGCTCTTCTTTGGAAACTCCGGCACGCTTCAGGGCGGCATCGACGACAGGGACTATGTTCTGCTGGTGGGCGCGCGAGGCGAGTTCGGGAACAACGCCGCCATATTCGGCGTGGACGTCCTGCGACGCAATGACGTTGCTCAGAAGAAGGCCGTCGGCGAGAACGGCAGCCGAAGTGTCGTCGCACGACGATTCGATTCCCAGAATAATCTTTTTGTTATCTTTCATATTCGCTGCAAAGTTAGCGATTTTTCTCTCATTCGGGATTTTTTCCGTACCTTTGTGGCCTGAAAAAGGAAACTTAGACGTTTTAATTGTATGCAAGACATTCGTAACATCGCCATCATTGCCCACGTCGACCATGGCAAGACAACTCTCGTCGACAAGATGCTGATGGCCGGACACCTCTTCCGCGACAATCAGGAAACAGGCGAGCTTATTCTCGACAACAACGACCTCGAGCGCGAACGAGGCATAACGATCCTCTCAAAGAATGTTTCGATCAACTACAACGGCGTCAAAATCAACATTATCGACACTCCGGGACACGCCGACTTCGGCGGAGAGGTCGAGCGCGTGCTCAATATGGCCGACGGCTGCCTTCTGCTCGTCGACGCCTTCGAGGGGCCGATGCCCCAGACGCGCTTCGTTCTCGAAAAGGCCATTCAGATCGGCCTGAAGCCTATTCTCGTCATCAACAAGGTCGACAAACCAAATTGCCGTCCCGACGAGGTTCAGGAAATGGTCTTCGACCTGATGTTCAATCTCAACGCCACCGAAGATCAGCTCGATTTCCCGACAATCTACGGCAGTGCCAAGCAGGGCTGGATGACTACCGACCTCTCGAAGCGCACCGACAATATCAATGCTGTTCTCGACGCCATTATTAAGTATATTCCCGCTCCGAAAACCCTCGAGGGTGACCCGCAGATGCTCGTCACCTCGCTCGACTACAGCAACTATGTCGGTCGTATCGCTATCGGCCGCGTCCACCGCGGCACTCTCCGCGAGGGAATGGACATCGGTCTCTGCAAATCAGACGGCACAGTCTCGCGTCAGCGCATCAAGGAACTCCACGTTTTCGAAGGAATGGGGCGCAAGCGCGTCGAGAGTGTCGACAGCGGTGATATATGCGCACTGGTAGGAATCGAAGGCTTCGAAATCGGCGATACAGTCTCGACCGTTGAGAATCCCGAACCTCTGCCGCGCATAGCTATCGACGAACCCACAATGTCGATGACATTCGCCATCAACGACTCCCCCTTCTTCGGACGCGACGGCAAATATGTCACCTCACGCCATATCTGGGAGCGACTTCAGAAAGAGCTCGACCGCAACCTCGCCCTGCGCGTGGCCAAAACCGACCGCGAAGACCAGTGGATTGTCTATGGCCGAGGCGTGCTCCATCTGAGTGTGCTTATAGAGACCATGCGCCGCGAAGGCTTCGAGCTTCAGGTCGGCCAGCCTCAGGTCATCATCCGTGAGATTGACGGTGTCAAGTGCGAACCTGTCGAACTTCTGTCGGTCAATCTTCCCGAAGAATATTCGAGCAAGATAATCGACATGGTGACACGCCGTCGCGGAGACCTCGTTTCGATGACAACCCAGGCCGACCGCGTTCATCTCGAATTCCACATCCCCTCACGCGGTATCATCGGAC
>DBGBEM010000109.1:0-11356 GCA_048477235.1 Muribaculaceae bacterium
GCCGCTCAGGCATCCCCTCCCGAGATGAGGTGGGGGCTCCTGTCTGCGCTATTTTCGCAACTCGTTCTTGAATTGGCGAACGTCTGAGCCGCAAAAACATTTCCGTCCCGGGCGCTGTCCCAGAACGGGAACAAAGATAGCACTTATTTCAGATTATCCAAAACGAGCCTGATAGCCGCCGTGGCCTGTGCGGGAGTGACAGAGATGTAATGATACAGAGTCGTGCCGCCGCTGCCGAGCTTATGGCCGAGGATGTAGTCGATGACACCGTTGCTCACTCCGAGGTCGCAGGCATGCTGAGCGAACGACTTGCGCGCCGAGTAGTAGATGATCTTTTTTATGCCGGTCATCTTTGCGATGCGGATTAACGCTCTCCCAATGTAATTATTTACGTGCCTATATTTATTCTTTACAATGAAACCCTCCTTGTCTTTTAGACGATTAATAATCTCTTTAGCCTCTTCCGGGATGTCAAACTCTACATACTTATTTATCTTAGGCCGATTTTCTGTTTTCGTTCTGACATACTTAATAGTGTCTGTCTGTTCATTGAAATTTATCTTTGACAGGTCAACGAGATTGATGCCACCGAGATAATACGACAGCATGAAGATGTCGCGATAAGTTCGCGATATACGGCTGCTGATTTTAAGGTCTCGTATTTTTCTTATCTCTTCTGTTTTCAGCCACGCATCCCGGCGTTCGGCGTGTGGTATCTGAATACCAACGAACGGGTCGACCCTATATTGCGCATAACCGAGTTTTTTTGCGTAGTTGATAATCGACTTGATAAATATGAGATAGTTGCAGATGGTGGCGGCAGACACGCGCCTCTTTTTCAGCCCGTTTATGACATTCAAGACTGTAATATGGTTAAACGATTCGACGAGCAGATTTGTGTCAATGATTTTTCCGAGAACATTCCATCGGCCCTCATAAATTTTGCGGGACGTCGGTTTGATGTTCGAGCTTTCCATCATTTCGTCGTATACCGACCCAAGCGTGCGGTGCCTGTCATTGCCTGCGCTCTTTATCTGACAGATTAGCTCAGCGCACGACAGCACAGAGGCATACGGCATCTCGTCGACAATGTCCTGATAGCGCTGGATGATACCACGCAGCTTCGTGTTGAGGATTGCGGCGTCAGGGCGCTTGACGATGGTTCCGTTCCTAAACTCTTTGGCTGAGTCGATAATGATGTTGGTGACGAGGTAGCGCGTTTCTGCGTTATGGGCTACCGAGATTCGGATTTTGTGTCTGCCACCTTTGAGCGCCTTGGCGGGGACGATAACAGCGTTTAGTGTTGCCATAATTTTTGGACAATAATTTGGAAATGTTTTTAGTGAAAATGTCGATTTTTGAATTGTCCGATATTGTCGAAAATGAGGTATTTTCAATTCCTGTTACTAACTAACTCATATCAGGTTCAGTTTTTTAGCCTTTTACGAGCTATATTCAGAATAAAAATTGTAAATTTGCAACGATGAAGAGACTTCTATCACTGGTAATGACTCTCATTCTGGCAATAGCAGCTTCAACGCTTGTAGAGGCTGCCCAGATCTGGGAACCGATGGCAACGGCCTCTGCCCAGGCCCCTGCCCAGACTGACGACGCCCCGGCTATAGAGCTGAGTGTGCGCGGCGGAGAGATTGTCATGACCCTGCAGAGAAAACTGACAGTCGAGGTATTCACAATCCTCGGCCAGCCCGTAAGCCGCGAGACACTTCAGCCCGGGGCCTACAGGCTAAAATTGCGGACGCGCGGAATCTTTATTCTACGCGCCGGCGGCCTCACTCGCAGAATAACAATATAACCCACTATACCTTAAAAAATACCTCACAGACAACAATGACAGTAACAGACCGACTGCTCGACTATGTCAAATTCGACACACAGAGCGACGAACTGACCAACATGACCCCGTCTACACCGGGTCAGATGATATTTGCCCGGCATCTGCGCGATATTCTGACCCAGATGGGCCTCTCCGAGATAACTCTCGATGAAAACGGCTATCTGATGGCAACCCTCGAAGCAAACAACGGCGATGCCACTACTCCTACCGTCGGATTCATCGCCCATCTCGACACATCGCCCGACATGAGCGGTCGTCACGTTAACCCTCGCATTGTCAAGAACTACGATGGCAACGATATAACACTCAATTCCGACGAAGGTATAGTTCTTTCTCCGACTGAGTTCCCCGAACTGATGAGCTACGTCGGTCAGGATCTGATAGTTACTGACGGAACAACACTGTTAGGCGCCGACGACAAAGCCGGCATCGCTGAAATAGTCACTGCTGTGGCTTATCTTCAGGCTCATCCTGAAATCAAACACGGCAAAATCCGCATAGCTTTCAACCCCGACGAAGAAATCGGCCTCGGAGCACACAAGTTCGACGTCGAGCGCTTCGGTTGCGACTGGGCCTACACGATGGATGGCGGCGAAGTCGGCGAGCTCGAATATGAGAACTTCAACGCTGCCGTGGCAAAGATCACCTTCAAAGGACGTAACGTCCACCCCGGATATGCCAAACACAAGATGATAAACTCGATGCGTATAGCCAATCAGTTTGTGATTATGCTCCCGCGCTGGGAAACGCCCGAACACACTGAGGGCTATGAGGGTTTCTATCATCTGGTCGGAATGGAAGGCAATGTCGAGAAGACTACTCTGACTTATATAATCCGCGATCACGACCGCGACCGGTTCGAACGCCGCAAAAAAGAGATGGAACATCTGACGCGCAAGATCAACCATGAGTTCCCCGACTGTGCCGAGCTCGAACTGAAAGACCAATACTATAATATGCGCGAGAAAATCGAACCCGTCAGCCATATCATCGAGATTGCCGAAGAGGCCATGCGGCGCGCCGGAGTCACACCTCGCGTAGTTCCTATCCGCGGTGGCACAGACGGAGCTCAGCTTTCCTTCAAAGGTCTTCCCTGCCCCAACCTTTTTGCCGGCGGTCTTAACTTCCACGGCCGCTATGAGTTCGTGCCCATTCCCTCGATGGAGAAAGCAACCGACACCATTATTGAGATCGCCCGTCTCGTAGCCGAGAAGAAGTGAAGACTTTGGTTGTTGTCACCGGAGCCACTGCATCTGGCAAAACAACAACCGCCATAGCTTTGGCTGAAAAACTCGGTTGCGACATCATTTCCGCCGACTCTCGCCAGATTTACCGTGACATTCCAATTATCACCGCGGCTCCCTCGCCCGACGAGTTAGCCGCGGTGAAACATCATTTTATAGGCATTCTTCCGCTTGAGGCCTATTATTCGGCAGCACGTTTCGAAGAAGACGTCATGGCCCTCCTGCCGGAGCTGTGGCGACAGAATGATTATGCCGTAATGGCCGGAGGCTCAATGATGTATATCGACGCCGTCACCCACGGCATCGACCCTATTCCGACAGTAAGCGACGAAATACGCCGCCGGGTTAAAGAGATCTATGAGCGCGAAGGACTGGAAACGGTCACAGATATGCTCGCACAACTCGACCCTGTTTACTTCGCCCGCGTTGACCGCGCCAACACCAGGCGCATTGTCCATGCCGTAGAGGTTTCACTTCAGGCAGGAATCCCCTACTCGACCATGCTGACAGGCAGTCGGCGTCAACGCGATTTCCGCGTTGTCAAACTGGCGCTTGACATGCCACGCGAGACACTGTTCGCGCGAATAAATGCCCGTGTGGAGGCCATGGAGGCAGCCGGCATGGAAGCCGAGGCACGGAAAGTTTTCCATCTTCGCCACCTCAACTCTCTCAACACCGTAGGTTTCAAAGAAATGTTCGCCTATTTCGACGGCACTATGGATCGGACGACAGCTCTTGCGAGAATAGCGAAGAACACTCGCGTCTATGCTAAAAAGCAGCTGACATGGCTACGTCGCGACCCAGATGTCAGATGGATCTCGCCTTCAGAAGCAGCCGGTCTCGACGCCGCCTCACTATAGGCCGAGAAGGTTTGAAACAGCGTCAATACAGTCAATAGCGCTCTGGTCAGCACGCGCCGGAACTACAGTGGCATAGTTCCTGGCAAGCCAATATTCATCTGTAGCTGAATCGTCAGGCTCAAGATTGACAAATCGGCCGGTAAGCCAATAGAAAGGCTTCCCGAAAGGATCGGTATACTCTTTATATTCTTCACTCCAATATCCGCGTGCCGCGCGCACAACTTTCAGGCCCTCGATGTCGACTCCGGCCGGGAAGTTGACATTCAGACAAATACCGCGTTCAAGCCCGTTGGCAAGCACCTTCGTCGTTATGTCGCGTATATACGGGACGGTTCGGCTGAAATCTGCCTTCATGCTGTGATCAAGCAATGAATAGCCTATAGCCGGAATCCCAGCCATTGTAGCCTCGATGGCAGCTCCCATTGTGCCGGAATATGTTATACAATTGCCGGCATTCGATCCATGGTTGCAGCCTGAAAGCATGATGTCGGGCCGACGGCCTGCGACAGCATGGAGCCCGAGCTTGACGCAATCTACAGGAGTCCCGTCGACAGAATATACTCTGGCTCCATGATAGCAGTCACATTCTTTCAGACGCAGAGGCCGGTTGACAGTTATTGCCGACGACTGCCCCGAATGAGGCTCAGCCGGGGCAACAGCTATGATATCGCCCATATCGGCGACGCAGTCGATCAGATGGCGAAGTCCGGGAGCTTCGACGCTATCGTCATTACTTATGAAAATCAGTGGTTTCGTCATTGTTGATATTTGCTTTTCAACTGCAAAGGTAGCAAGAATCGGGCAACTCACGATGACTTTGAAACCGTAGCGAAAAAAATTTGCGGATAAAACGAAAAAAACGCTTACCTTTGTGAAACGAAATTTCATTCAGGCCAGTCATGAACCACAATTCCTTGGTGTCGATCTCCGATATCGACCGCGACGAAATTCTGAGGTTGCTCGACCGCGCTGCTTCCTTCGAGGCTAATCCGAACCGACGGCTGCTCGAAGGAAAAGTTGTGGCGACCCTCTTTTTTGAACCGTCGACGCGCACGCGTCTGAGTTTTGAAACCGCAGTCAACCGCCTCGGAGGCCGTGTGATAGGCTTCAGTGATGCCGCCACATCGAGCTCGTCGAAAGGCGAAACGCTGAAAGACACTATAAAAATGGTGTCGAACTATGTCGACCTCATCATAATGCGTCACTATCTCGAAGGAGCCGCACGATATGCTACCGAGGTTACCGAAACCCCGATAATCAACGCCGGCGACGGTGCTCACCAACATCCGTCGCAGACAATGCTCGATCTCTACTCTATCCGCAAAACGCAGGGACGTCTCGAAGATCTGACGATAACACTCGTGGGAGACCTTAAATACGGCCGCACAGTCCACTCTCTGATTATGGCGATGAAGTACTTCAACCCGACATTCCGCTTCGTTGCCTGCGACGCCCTTCAGATGCCGCCGGAATACAAAGATTTCTGCCGTCAGAACGGTATTAAATTCACTGAACACACCGACTTCTCGGCCGACGTGATCAACTCGAGCGACATTATATATATGACCAGAGTTCAGCGTGAACGCTTTGCCGACATCGGCGAATATGAACAGGTCAAAGACCTCTATAACCTCAACGCCTCCATGCTTGCCGGAGCCAAGCCGACAATGAGGATACTCCACCCGCTGCCGCGCGTCGGCGAAATTTCCCAAGATGTCGACGACGATCCCCACGCCTATTATTTCGAGCAGGCACGCAACGGCCTGTTCGTGCGTCAGGCCCTCATCTGCCGCGCTCTCCAGATCAACCCTCAAGACTAAAGCGATGAACACCGATAAAAAAGAACTCGCAGTTGCCGCACTGGCCAACGGAACAGTCATCGACCATATTCCCGCCGAGAATCTTTTCAAGGCCGTAAGCCTTCTGCATCTCGACAAATGCCGCACTCGCATGACCATCGGCAATAACCTTCCGAGCGGACGCCTCGGCACCAAGGGTATCATAAAAATCGCCGACGTTGAGCTTCCCGAAGCGACTATAAACCGTATTGCGCTTATTGCGCCTCATGCCCGGGTCAACACTATCCGCGACTTCGAAGTGGTCGAAAAGCGGCAGGTTGAACTTCCCGACATGATTGTCGGGATAGTCAGGTGTGCGAACCCGAAATGTATAACCAATCACGAACCGATGGCCACACGCTTCGACGTGGTTGACCGCGACGATGTCACTCTCCGCTGCTGCTATTGCGGGCAGAGCGTCGGCGCGCGCGAGGCTTCTATTATAGAATGAAACAGAACTGGAAACCGGGAACGATGATCTACCCTCTTCCGGCCGTGCTCGTAAGCTGCGCGGCCGAAGGGAAATCGAATTTCCTGACCGTAGCATGGACCGGGACAATCTGCACCGATCCGGCTATGTGCTACGTATCGATTCGTCCTGAGCGCTTCAGCCACGAACTAATAAAGAAGTCGATGGAATTCACCATCAACCTCTCGACTGCCGAAATGGCTCGCGCTACCGACTGGGCCGGAGTCCGCAGCGGACGCGACTACGACAAATGGGCCGAAACCGGTCTTCACCCCGAACCGGGCGTAAAAGTGCAATGTCCGTCTATAGCCGAATCGCCCGTCAATATCGAATGTCGTGTAAGCCAGATTATACCTCTGGGAAGCCACGACATGATAATCGGCGAAGTCGTCAACGTCAGAGCCGACGAAAAGCTGCTCGACCCGCAGACCGGCGCATTCGACCTCGGCGCGGCCGGACTGATGAGCTATACCCACGGCGCCTACTATCGTCAGGGCGAGCCTATCGGACGGTTCGGATGGAGCGTAAAGAAGAAAAAATAACCTCAAATCTATATCAATCAAGAAAACCATCTATCATCAACATGAAAAAAGACGAACAGATTTTTGACATCATCGAACGCGAACACCTCCGCCAGAAGAAGGGCGTTGAGCTGATTGCCAGTGAAAATTTCGTCAGCGACCAGGTTATGAAAGCCATGGGCTCATGCCTGACGAACAAATATGCCGAAGGCTATCCCGGCCACCGCTACTACGGCGGCTGTGAGGTTGTCGACGAAGCCGAGCGCCTTGCTCAGGATCGCATTAAAGAACTCTTCGGAGCCGAATATGCCAACGTCCAGCCCCACTCAGGCGCTCAGGCAAATATGGCTGTTTTCATGGCCTGCCTTAAGCCCGGCGACAAATTCCTCGGCCTCAACCTCAGCCACGGCGGTCACCTCAGCCACGGAAGCCCCGTGAACTTCTCGGGTCTCATGTTCCAGGCTCTCGAATATAACGTAAAAGAAGACACCGGAACAGTCGACTACGACCAGATGGAAGAAGTAGCACGCCGTGAACGTCCGAAACTCATAATCGGTGGTGCCAGCGCCTACAGCCGCGAATGGGACTATGCCCGTATGCGTCGCCTTGCCGACGAAATAGGTGCGATCCTGATGATCGACATGGCCCATCCCGCCGGTCTCATCGCCGCAGGCCTGCTCGACAACCCCGTCAAGTATGCCCACATCGTAACCTCGACAACCCACAAGACCCTGCGCGGTCCGCGCGGCGGTATCATTCTGCTGGGTAAAGACTTCGACAACCCCTGGGGTAAGGCTACGAAGAAAGGCGAAATCCGCAAGATGTCGTCGCTGATCGATTCTGCCGTGTTCCCCGGTGTTCAGGGTGGCCCGCTCGAACATGTTATCGCAGCCAAAGCTGTCGCATTCGGCGAAGCTCTCCAGCCTGAATTCAAGGAATACCAGAAACAGGTCAAGGCCAATGCCACAGCTATGGCTCAGGCAATGATCGATAAAGGCTATAAGGTCATCTCCGGTGGTACCGACAACCACTCGATGCTCATCGACCTCCGCACTAAGTTCCCCGATCTGCCCGGCAAAGTCGCAGAAAAGGTTCTTGTCGAAGCCGACATCACCGCCAACAAGAATATGGTGCCTTTCGACAGCCGCTCACCGTTCCAGACCTCGGGTATGCGCCTCGGAACGCCGGCCATCACAACCCGCGGCGCCAAAGAGCCGCTCATGGGCGAGATCGTCGAGATGATCGACACAGTCCTGTCGAACTACGACAATCCGAAAGTCATTGCCGACGTGCGCGCCAAAGTCAACGCCACAATGAACGACTATCCCATGTTCGCCTGGTAATCCGTCAGCAACAGAATAAAAATGAGGCGGTCAGACCATCTTCGGTTTGACCGCCTCGCGCATTTTATAGAGAGATGTTTATTTCGTCTGTGTCTCGATTTCGGCGACCCATCCCTTCAGGCGTTCGTCGGTAAGCTCGGGGTGGTTGACCTCGTCGAGCAGAAGTCCGAGTCCCTCCCCGTTTTCATTAGCTTCCGATTCCTCGAAATGATAGACCGAATCGGGGTAGCGGCCGATAAATGTTGCGCCTGTGGGCTGTAGACTCTTGTAAATAATGCCTACGGCATTGCAGAACGTATCGCTCATCGACTCATCGCCAAGTCCGAAGATAGCGATTTTCTTCCCTCTCAGGTCAAGAGCTTCGAGACCGGTGAGAAAATCATACCAGTCGTCCTGAAGCTCTCCCGATCCCCAGGTGCTCGATCCGAGAAGAAGAACCTCGTAGTCGGCCACGGCGTCGGGAGCCGTCGTGGCAACATTATGGACGTCGGCGCTGTCGATCTTGAGAAGTCCGGCAATCTTATGGGCAATCTCTTCGGTGGTGCCGGTTGAAGAACCGAAGAATATTCCGAATTTTTTCATTATAGTCTAATTTTGATTTTTAATTAGAACGCCACATCCGCGACGATTGTTCATCTTGAATATGGCCTCGCCATCATTTTACTTGCGCATATTAATCATAATGATGAATACGCCCCGAGTATTCTCTGTTACCGTGATTATCTGTATATTTGCATTCATCATCAGGTGACTATGAACGACGATAATACTAACCACAAAATGAATAATATTGAAACGATAAAAAACCGGATGCTTGGCTGTCTTTACGGGCAGGCAATCGGTGACGCTCTTGGCCTCGGCTCTGAATTTATGAGCAAGGATGAAGTCAGTAAGAATTATCCCGGTGGATTAAAAAGTTATAATCAGATTGTTCAGGATGCTCATCGGCGGAGATGGGCTAAAGGCGCATGGACAGACGATACGGATATGATGTTGTGTATCCTCGAAGCTTTTGAAAACGGAACGTTTAACATAAGTCGTGTCGCCTCCAATTTCAAAGATTGGTTCAATGGAAATCCAATGGGGATTGGCAGTCACACTTTCAAAGTGCTGTCTGTGGACGATTATGTCGTGCAACCTGAAATGAGTTCCAGACTATGGTGGGAACTATCTCGCAAGCAAAGCGCAGCAAATGGCGCACTGATGAGAACATCAGTTGTCGGATTGGCAAAGTCGGATATCGAAGAGCAAGCGGAGAATATATGCAAACTGACGCATTACGATCCCCGTTGTGTCGGTTCATGCGCAATCGCAGCTTCAATAATCCACCACCTTGTATGGCATGACAGGCAGCTATCTTATGATGAAATAAAAGATATTGCTCAGAGATACGATGAAAGGATCTCCGAATGGATTGATGCGGCATACAACAGTCACGATATATCAATGCTCGACTTAGACGAAAGCTTCACCATAGGTTACACACTGCGTACACTTTCGGCCGCGCTATGGTGTTACTGGCATTCCACATCTTTTGAGTACGGACTGCTGGCGGTTGTCAATGAAGGAGGTGATGCCGACACAAACGGAGCTGTAGCATGCGCTATACTCGGGGCCAAGTTCGGATATCGGTCTATACCTGAATACTATATAGCAACCCTACATAACAGAGAAGCCTATAATAACAAGATTACATCCTTAATACTACAAATCATCAATTAGTCTGACGCTCATCTCAGAAATATCATAATGAGCGCGCTATTTACCTTGCGGATAAATACGGAATAAAGCCATCGGCTACAATGCTCAACCCTCACACATCCGTAAGAATCGCATCAAAAACACGCTTCGCGAATTTCTGGCCAGACCGAAAATGTTCATTGACAATCTGATTGGCATCAGACTTACCATTAAGGAAGACTCCATATCTGTCGCGCCGCGTATATACGCGTATATAGCTGATTCGTCATACCCGCCGTTTGCGAAAAAATCGCTAACTTTGCAGCCGAATTTCAAAAACCGTCTATGATAGCTGTCAATAACCTCGGAATCCAGTTCGGAAAGCGCGTGCTTTTCCAAGATGTCAACTTCAAGTTCACCCCCGGCAACTGCTACGGAATAATCGGAGCAAACGGCGCCGGAAAGTCGACGCTGATGCGCATTCTCAGCGGTCAGCTCCAGCCGACCCACGGCAATGTCACGCAAGGCCCCGGTGAGCGCATGAGCGTGCTCGAACAGGATCACTTCAAATTCGACGAATTCACCGTCATGGACACGGTTCTTCAGGGGCACACCGTACTTTGGGACATCATGAAAGAAAAAGATGCCCTCTACGCCAAAGAAGACTTCAGCGACGCCGACGGAGTGCGCGCCAGCGAACTCGAAGAGCGTTTTGCCGAGCTCGACGGCTGGAATGCCGAAAGCGATGCGGCCTCATTGCTCAGTGGTCTCGGCATCAAAGAAGACAAACATTATATGATGATGTCTGATCTGAGCGGTAAGGAAAAGGTGCGTGTTCTTCTTGCCAAGGCACTCTTCGGAAACCCCGATAACCTGTTGCTCGACGAGCCGACCAACGACCTCGACCTCGAAACTGTAGCATGGCTCGAGAATTATCTCGCCAACTTCGAGAACACAGTACTTGTGGTCAGCCACGACCGTCACTTTCTCGACGCCGTGTCGACCCACACTCTCGACATCGACTACAACAAGATCTCGCTCTTTGCCGGCAACTACTCTTTCTGGTATGAGTCGTCGCAGCTCGCTCTGCGCCAGCAACAGCAGGCCAACAAGAAAGCCGAGGAAAAGCGCAAGGAGCTGCTGGAGTTCATTCAGCGTTTCAGCGCCAACGTTGCCAAGTCGAAACAGACGACTTCGCGCAAAAAGATGCTTGAAAAACTCAATGTCGAAGAGATTCAGCCGTCGAGCCGCCGCTATCCTGGAATCATCTTCACGCCCGAGCGCGATCCGGGCAACAAGATTCTCGAGGTCAAAGGCCTGACCGCAACCATCGACGGCGAGACTCTTTTCAGCGATGTCAACTTCCAGGTCGAAAAAGGCGACAAGATCTGCTTCCTCAGCCATGACCCGCGCGCAATGACCGCGCTCTTCGAAATTATCTGCGGCAACCGCAAGGCCGACGCCGGACAATTCGACTGGGGGCAGACAATTACTACCGCTTATCTTCCGCTCGACAACTCGGCATTCTTCAACACCGACCTCAACC
>DBGBEM010000110.1:0-3825 GCA_048477235.1 Muribaculaceae bacterium
GGCCTGAACACGCTGAAGCCGCTGCTGGGCCTGACGTTCGGCTTCTCCTTTGATACGAAGTTCTTCTTCGCGTGCCTCAAGGAGTTTTTTCTCTTTTATGACTTCGGCGTCGCGCTCGGCTTCTGCAAGAATTGTGTTGGCTCGTGAACGGGCCATCTTCCGCTGGATAGCCATTGTGGCGACAACGCTCACACCGGCTGCAACGAGAATGGCGCATACGAGAATTACTATTTCCATATTGGTATTAACAGATAGATTTATTGGTTGTTACATTAATTGTCAATAAATAAAAAAAGCCGGTGCGGAGAGCCTGACAAAACAGCCTGTGGCCCGTTATGAAGAGCCAAAGGGGGCGTTGCGGCCTCTGCATCGTGCGGAAAATTCTCTTAGACACCGCCGGTCACTCCTGACCTTGCGGCCGATGAACTTCGGTCCCGAAAGACTGATGCTCATCGAGTCTGAGCACAATTTCATCGAGTCGGCGCCCGCTCTCGGCGAGAACCTCTTCGACCTCTTTCATCTCCCGCAGTTGCCCGTAATAATGGCGGGCGAACTGAAAGGCTACCATGGCAAGCACTTCATCAGGCTCTTTATCAGGAAATTCCTGACACCATGACCGCCAGAGACGGTTGATATTATACTCGGCCTCTCTCATAAGTTCTTCCTCACCGGGCGTGACGTCTGATAAGGAGATTGGCTTGTGGTCGGCCAGTTTTATAGTTATGTTCAGTTTATCTTTCACGGCATCGTTGTTTTGAATGGGGTCAGACAGTCAAATCGCTGATGCACTTGTCGATCTCCCGCAACAATTCGGAGAGGAACCTGCGCGTCTGGTGGATGTCGCCGCCTGTGGGAGCAATGACAGCGCTCGACCTTAGCATTCCGATCTCGTTTTCGAGTTCTGCCCTGCGGGCTTCGCTCTCGGCGAGACGGCCTTCCAGCTCAGCTATCGACGAGAGGGCTTGGCGATGGGCCTGAGCAAGTTTGTTATACCGCTCGACCAGGACTGTCGCCTTGGCCCGGATCGAATCGAGTTGTTGCTGAAGTGTTCCGGCCATGGTTCTTTCCAAATTTTCACAAAAGTAGTTATTTTTTTCGAAAGAACAGCCTTGCGTGCCGAAAAAAACCGTCGGTCAGACCGATTTTCGGGATACAGGTCATCAGAATTGCTTGAGAACTTCCCAGAGACGATGCACCGGGAGCCCCATGACATTGTAAAAGCTGCCGTCGATACGGCGTATGCCTACGGCTCCTATCCACTCCTGTATTCCGTAGGCGCCCGCCTTGTCGAGCGGATGGTAATGGCCCACATATTCCTCGATTTCATCGTCGGGAACGGCAGCGAATTCGACTGTCGTCAATGCCTTGAAACTGGTCGTTTTCCGGCAGGTGAAGACCGTGACGCCGGTCACTACCTCATGACTGCGCCCGCTGAGGCGGCGCAACATCCCGACAGCTTCGGCCTCGTCGCGGGGTTTGCCGAGCACCTCACCTCCGACTATGACAACGGTGTCGGCGGTGATATACAGGTCGTCGTCGGCCATCGAAGGCCGATAAGCGTCGGCTTTAAGGCGCGACAGAAACAACGGCACTTCGTGGGCCTCGATACTGTCAGGATAATTCTCGTCGATTTCGAGAGGCTCCACGATATGGAACGGAATGTCGAGCATTGCAAGAAGCTCGCGCCGTCGCGGCGAACCGCTGGCGAGTCCGAGACGATAGCCTGCAATCGATTTCGGTGGCTGCATCATACAGGTTGTTTTGTGTCGGTTACCATCCGAAAGCCTCGGCATCGGCAAGCCATTGCCCTTTGGCTTTCAGAATCTGTTCGATAAGATCCCGGGCAACTCCATAGCCGCCGTTGAAAGGCGAGATATAAGAGGCAAGGTCGCGCACTTCGACTGCGGCATCGCGCGGCGCCACAGCGAGTCCGACAGCTTTCATGGCCGGAATATCGGGAATATCGTCGCCGCAATAAGCGACTTCATGCGGTTCAAGCCCGTTCTCTTTCATCCATTGCTCGAGCACGGGCAATTTATGTGACGCTTTCAGATATATGTCGTGGATTCCGAGAGTAGAATAGCGCGTCAGCAGTGCGGGGGTGTTCGCGCCGGTGATAATGACAATTTTCAGGCCGAGGCGGGCTGCCAGCTGAAGGGCATAACCATCTTTTATGTTAGCCATGCGCTGGGGGATTCCGTCGTTGCTCATCGGTATTGTCGAAGGCGACAGAACGCCGTCGACGTCAAAGGCGACAGCGCGTATGCGCGTCAGGTCATAGGCTATGCTGCTCATTGTCGGTACATTTTGGTGATAGATTCGCTTAGTCTTGAATATAAATCGGCCAGCTCCGGCGGAAGCATCTTTTTATGCGACTCCATAACTCGGGTGTCGCCGCGGCGTGCGGGGCCGGTCTGTCCAGAACAGGGGCCTGTCTCGACAGCCTTGTCGAGAGTTTCGCGGAGCAGGGGTGCGAGAAGATCGAAACTCATGCCGTCATCCCCGAGAAGGCGGTCGGCTATAGCCCAGAGATGGTTGACGAAGTTGCAGCCGAAAACCGCTGCCACATGCAACCGGCGTCGGCGCGCGCTGTCGGCTTCGAGAACGCGCCGGCTCAACGATCGGGCCAGCAGTCCGACAGCCGGGTCGTCGCCCTCTATAAAAATGGGTATATCAGCGAAATCTCTGCGCCGTCCGCGGCTGAATGTCTGGAGAGGATAGACTACCCCCCGGCGAGGCCCCAGAGGTTCGAGAGCCTCTATCGGAACTGAGCCGCTGGTATGAACCCAAAGCGCCCCGGGATTAAGACACGCGAGCCGCTGCGCAGTAGGCGCAACGGCATCGTCGACAAGCGTTATGATATATACGTCGGCATCAGCAGTGACAGAATCGAGACTGTCAGTCGCGCGTCCGGGCGCGAGTTCCTCGGCATGGGCAAGTGTCCGGCTGTAGACCTGCACCACTCTGTCGCCAAGCGCCGGAACAAGTGATGCGGCAACATTTCCGCCGCCGATGACAACGATTCTGTTCACTCAGGTTGTTTGAATTTGCCGATATGGACTTTCTCCCACAGAAGTTTCTCGGGATCGACCGGACGGCGGGTTTCGTTGATATGGCCGAATGTGACAACGCACATCGGAACAAGTTCTTCGGGAATATTGAGAGCTTCGCGCACAAAAGCCTCGGAAGGCTCCCCTTCGCGATCCTGACGGCCGCGGATTTCGACCCAGCAGGCGCCAAGTCCGAGAGCAGCAGCCTGAAGGAGCATGAAACTTGCCGCTACTGAACCGTCTTCGATCCAGGCTTCTGATTTTGAAGGATCTACGACTACGACAACCGCCATAGCGCAGTTCTTGACAGGCACAGTGCCGCCGACTTTCATTTCGCTGAGGCGCTGAAGCTCATCTTTGTCTTCGACAACGATAAACTGCCACGGGCGTGAGCTCTTCGACGAAGGAGCGAGAAGAGCCGCCTCGAGGATTTTCTTTACCTCATCGGCATCGAGGGGTTCGTCGGTATAGCGGCGTATACTATGACGTTCAAAGAGCATCTCATTGAAGCTTTTCATAATCAAAAGGGTGTTGGATAGAAGGTTAGGGTTTCAGATTAGCGCTCACAAACCCACGCGCCCGCATAGCGGCCCGAAAATTCCGTGATTGCGCTGTGAGCCGCTTCTTTAGTGGAACGCGAGGCTACATAAACGCGAAAACGGCGTTTTCCCGACTTGAGAATCCTGAGGCGGCTGTCGCCCTGTTCGGCAATCCAGCGCTCCGCTTTCTCACGGCTGTCGTGGGAGGCGACAACGATGCAGAAGTCACCGCTGCC
>DBGBEM010000111.1:0-9708 GCA_048477235.1 Muribaculaceae bacterium
CCTATCTTCGCAGTGTCAAAACCAATCCGACACAATGAGACTTATAGCTCTGATAGCATTTCTTATCGTCGCCCGGCTGGCGCAGGCAGGGATGACCCTCAACGACTGCCTTGTCTACGCCCGCGACCATGCCCACCGCAATGTCGTCAACTCTATCGAGGTGAGGCAGGCGGCTGCCGACAGCCGTCTGGCCGCTTCGGCGCTGATGCCCGAGGTAGACCTCTCGGCGAGCGGCAATATGAGCTTCGGCCGAAACATCGACCCCGAGACCAACACCTACGACAACCGCAAGACGCTTTATTCGGGCTTCGGCCTCCAGATGACAATTCCGCTGTTCGACGGCCTTGTCGGTGTCAACAACCTCAGGGCGGCGAAGACCGGCAGGCTGCGTCGCGAAGAGGGGGCCCGGGCTGAGGCCGACGAAATCTCGATCGAGGTGATAAAGGCGTTCTATAATGTGTCGTACTGCAAGGCGATGGTGGGGCAGATGGAGCAGCAGCTCGAGCGCGAACTCAGCAATCTCCGGGCTGTGGAGAAAGGTGTGGAGCTCGGCACTAAGAGCGGCGCCGATCTGGCCGAGGTCGAAGCTATCGTGGCGGCCGACCGCTATGAGCTGACCAATCAGAACAGCCTGCTCGAAAAGGCATATCTCAGGCTGAAGAGCAGCATGGGGATGCCTTTCGACGGCAGTGTGCCGGAACTGACCGAAGAGGAATATGAAGGTGAGGCCGACGCCGGTTTCGAGAATCCGCGCATTGCCGAGGCCCGGCTCGCACTTAAAGAGAGCCGTTATTATCTGAAAGCGGCCAAAGGACGGTTCTCGCCTGTAATATCGCTGAATATGGGGGTGTCGACATCATATTACAGAATCTACGGCGACGGATATCAGACCCCGCGGTTCTCACAGCAATGGCGCGACAATATGGGACGCTATGTCGGATTCACCGTAGGGGTGCCGCTCTTTACAGGCCTGTCGAGGATTAACGGCGTCAGGAAAGCCTCGCTCGAAGTGAGCCGCAGGCAGGTTCTGCTCGACGAGGCCCGCTATGAGGCTGACCGTCAGAAGGCCGAGGCGCGGCTTGACTTCGAAAGCGCCGCCGAAGAGCTCACCGCCGCCGAGGCGCGCGTCAGGGCCGAAGAGACTGCCTACAATGCCGTCCAGCGCAAGTTTGAGCTCGGCGGAGCGTCGGCAATCGACCTCTACACCTCGGGGGCGAAACTCGCCACGGCGCGGGCCAACTTCGAGGGGAAGCGTATACGCCGGATAATAAGCCGGATTCTGTTAGGATATTATAACGGAGAGAAACTTATAAAGTAATGGATAAGGAGATAAAACCGAAAAACAGGTTTCTGAAGAAAGCCGCGGTGGCGGCAGCCGGTGTTGCGATCGTTGCGGCGGCCATATACGCTGTAACCCGGATTGGCGACAACACCTATAAGACCGACGCCGACAGTGTCACCATCGCCGAGGTCACGAGCGGAATCTTCAACGACTGCATCCGTCTTAACGGGCGCGTCGAGACGGGCGTCACCGTCCAGGTGTCGGCTCTCGAAACGGGCATTGTCGACCGCAGATGGGTCGAAGAGGGTGCGATGGTGAAGGAGGGGGATATAATCCTGACGCTTCACAATCCTAACCTCCGCCAGCAGATTCTCGATTCGGAGTCGCAGCTCGCCGAAAAGCAGAACATGCTCCGCGACACAGAGCTGGCCATGGAGAAAGAGCGGCTTCAGGTCAGGCAGGACATTCTGTCGACGCGAACCGACTACAGCCGCAAGCAGCGCATAATGAAACAGCACGAACAGCTCTACAAGGAAAACCTCTGTTCGCGCGAGGAATATCTTCAGGCCCGCGAAGACTGCGAGCTGGCGCGGCGCAGTCTCGCGCTGCTTCAGGAGCGCCTCAGCCAGGATTCGCTCTACCGGCGCGAGCAGATAAGGATGATGCGCGAGAGCCTGCGCAATATGCAGGAGAATTTCAGCCTCGTCAGGCAGCGGGCCGACAATCTCAATGTCAGGGCGTCGCATTCCGGGCAGCTCGGCAACCTGACCGCCGAACTCGGCCAGAACATTGCCGCAGGCCAGCAGATAGGGCAGATAAACATTCTCGACGACTATAAGATAGCTGTGAAAATCGACGAGCACTATATCGACCGTGTCGAGCCGGGGCTGAGAGGGCGAATCGAGCGCAACGGCGCGAAATACGACGTTGTCGTCAGCAAGCTCTATCCCGAGGTTACCGACGGCACATTCCGGGCCGACCTCAGAATCGAGGGAGCGCGCCCGGAAAACATAAAGGTCGGGCAGACTTTCTATATCGACCTCCAGCTCGGCGAGCCGGCCCGGGCGCTTCTGGTTCCGCGCGGCGCTTTCTTTCAGAGTACCGGGGGAAACAAGGTGTTCGTGGTCAGTAAAGACGGTTCGACAGCCACCCTGCGCGACATAAAGGTCGGGCGCCAGAATCCCCGGTGCTACGAGATTCTCGAAGGATTGACGGCCGGAGAGCGCATCATCACGAGCTCCTACAAGAATTTCGGCAATGCCAACAGAATAGTCCTGAAATAAACCAATTAACAACCGATAGACAATGAAACTTGAAATCAGCAATCTCGAGAAGATATTCCGCACCGATTCGGTCGAGACCGTGGCTCTCGACAAGGTGTCGTTCACAATCGCCGACGGAGACTATGTCGCGATAATGGGCCCTTCGGGCTGCGGAAAGTCGACCCTGCTAAATATTCTCGGTCTGCTCGACAACCCGACTTCGGGGAGTTACCGTCTCGACGGCGAGGAAGTCGCCAACCTCAGAGAGGCCGAGCGCACGGCCTGGCGAAAAGGACGCATCGGATTCATTTTCCAGTCGTTCAACCTGATAGAAGACATGAGCGTCCGCGATAATATAATGTTGCCGCTCAACAATCTCAATCTCGGCCGCGACGAGAAGAACCGCCGGGTCGACGAGGCCATGCGCCGCATGGGAATAAGCCACCGCAGCCGTCACTATCCGTCGCAGCTTTCGGGCGGTCAGCAGCAGAGGGTGGCGATTGCCCGCGCTATCGTAGGGCGTCCGGGGCTGATTCTCGCTGACGAGCCAACGGGTAATCTCGATTCGAAAAATGGCGCCGAGGTGCTTCAGATTCTCGATGAGCTGCATCGCGACGGCGCGACGATAATAATGGTTACCCACTCGCAGCGCGATGCCTCGCAGGCCGATTATATCATCAATCTGTTCGACGGCCGGATAGTTGAAAGTCTGAACAATAAAATGTAACCGCGATGCTGAAATTCTTTGTCAACGACCTGAGGCGGAACCTTACAAAGTTGTTCTGCCTGACGATAGGACTGGCTATCGGGCTTCTGCTCGTGGCGAAAGCGTATATCGAACAGTCTTATAACAGCTTTATACCCGAAAACGGGAATGTCTATATTATTACGGAAAGCGTCATCACCCACGGCGAGTTCATGGAATATCTCCAGACGCCCGGAGCTATCGCGCCGGGGCTGAAGCGCTATGCGCCGCCGGTCGAGAGTGCAACCCGCTTTACACAGATAACCGGTGAACTGACCGTAAAGACTCCAGACGGACAGCTTTTCGATGCCGACGGCCTTATACTGGCCGACACCTGTGCGTTCGACGTTCTCCGTCAGCCCGTCATAAGCGGCAACCCGAAGGAGGCGCTCGCGGTAGAGAACCGCTGCATGATTCCGCGCTCTCTGGCCGAGAAGATCGGCGGAGATGTCATCGGAACCACACTGTCGAGCCCCGAGCTGAACGACAGCTATTCCGTGATGATCGACGGCATTTATGAAGATTTTCCTGTCAACTCGACATTCACCAACGCCATATATCTTTCGATGCCTTCGATCGGAAATTTCATGGGCGACGGAACGGAAAACTGGGTCGGCAACGACCGTTACAAGAGTTATGTGCGCCTCGTCGACGGAGCGACCGCCGACGACGTGCGCCCCTATATCGACCGTATGATACGGAAAGAACTTCCCCCCGAGGCCATAGAGGTGTTCCATATGAATTTCGGGCTGATGCCGCTGACCGACGTCTATACCGCTCAGGAAAGTGTCAGGACAATGATATGGGTGCTCAGCATTCTGGCATTCATAATCCTCGTCAGTGCGTCGCTCAACTATCTCCTTATCGTGATCGGCCAGTTCGGCCGGCGCAGCCGCGAGATGGCTGTGCGCAAATGCTACGGCACGGGCAACGCCGCCATATTCGGCCGCATAATGGGCGAGAGCCTGTTTTTTCTCGCTGTGGCGATAGTCCTCGCTGTGCTGATAGTGCTCTGTCTGTCCGACCAATGTGAGATGCTGCTCGGCTACAGCGTCTATGATCTGCTTTCGAGCGGACGGGTGTGGCTCGTCGAAGGATGTGTTATTTTGGGTCTGCTTGTGATAACGGGCGTCGTTCCGGCGTGGATGTACTGCAAGACACCTGTCTCGAACGTGTTCAGGCATAATCCGCGCAGGCGCCGGGTCTGGAAACTTGCGCTGCTTTCGGTTCAGTTCTTCGCCGCCGGTCTGCTGTTTTGCCTGCTCGTGCTCGTGTTCCGCCAGTATCGCATGATGAGCCACGGCGATATGGGTTACGACAGCGGGAATATCGCTTCGGTCTATCTGGGTACGATGCCCGATAATGAGCGCGGCGCTATGGTCGCCGAGCTGTCGAGCCTCGGTTGCGTCGACGCCGTGACGTCGGCCGATCAGGACTTTACCTATGGCGCTGCGGGCAATAACGTCTGGATTCACGACGACCCGCGCAAGGACAATCAGGTCAATGTCGCCGACATGTATTGGGCCAACGCCAATCTTTTCGACGTCATGGGAATGGAGTTCGTGCAGGGGGGCACATTCAGGGAGAATGCCGATACGACCGTGAATCAGGTTATTGTCGAAGAACGGTTTATCGACGTCATGAAAACCCACTTCGGAGTCAAAGACGACAATATCGTTGGCAAGCGGTTCTGTATCACGGAGCACAGCGGCGACGGCGGGTTGATAGAATTCACCATCTGCGGCGTCATAAAGGACATAAGGCGTGGCGGATATAACAACGACTATGCCGATCCGCGTGCGGGAGTGCTGTTTCCGGCAACCTCAGTGCGCCAGAACGTCTACGTCAGGTTCGGCGAGCTCACGCCCGAAACCCTCGCCGAGGCCCAGAAGGTTGTCGACAAATTCGGAAACAATAAATATCTTGTTCCCTATAAGACGCGCGTCGAGGCGCTGTCGGCCCCGGTCAAGCGTTTCGGATTCTCGGTTATGGCCGCCGGTGTGGCTATACTTCTCATAGCTATGGTGGGCCTGATAGGCTATACGGCCGATGAAGTGCAGCGGCGCGCCAAAGAGATAGCCATCCGCAAGGTCAACGGCACGACGGTCGGGCAGATACTGCGGCTGTTCTGCCGCGACATACTGCGTGTAGCGGCGCCGTCGCTGCTCTGCGGAGGAATTGCCGCAGTGATAATCGGACGCAACTGGCTCTCGCAGTTCACCGAACAGGTTTCGCTGTCGCCCCTGACCATGGCCGTGTGTCTTCTGATATTGCTCGCCCTGATAGTTGCTGTAGTAGCGCTGAATGCCAGGCGTGTAGCCCGGAGCAACCCCGTCGATTACCTCGGCGCCGAATGACCGGCGCGGAGGGGCCGTTGTTTCGCAAAGATTGCTATCTTTGCGAAAAATAACCCGACTATAGGGCTTATAGGCGTCCGGCTCTTCGGAATTAGTCTAATTGGCCTAATAGGTCTAATAATCAATCAACTTAAAAAGCAATGGCCGACACTTTTCTGCCGAAAAAGGGTAACTTCCGAAACCTGATAGTTTTTCAGAAAACCGAGTGTATCTATGATATTACTTATTACTTCGCTCACAAATATCTGGATAAGAGTGACCGAACCATCGATCAGATGATTCAGGCTGCCCGCAGCGGAAGGCAGAATATTGCCGAAGGCTCGGCTGCCGGCGCGACTTCGGCCGAAACTGAGATAAAACTGATTAACGTGGCACGGGCAAGCCTTCAGGAGCTTCTGTTGGACTATGAGGACTATCTAAGGGTCAGAAATCTGATCAAATGGGACGTTAACTCAGAAAAGGCGGTCATTACCCGTCGGGTCTGTTCAAGCCATAACGATTCGGCCTACTATTCAGAAGCTATCCGACACCGTTCCGATGAAACGATAGCCAACATCGCAATCACGCTCATTCATCAGACAGATGTTTTTCTGCGCAAGCTTCTCGACCGGCTTCAGGAGGATTTTCTGCGCCGGGGCGGCATAAAGGAGCAGATGTATCAGGCTCGCGTTAGCTACAGGAGACAATAAAGAATGAGACGGCCGAACCGGCCGTCTCCATTATCTTTGAAGGGCTTTTTATTTGTCGGATTTTACCTTCACGAGCATGACTTTCGAGTCTTCGGCAGCCACTACGCTGTGGGGCACACCTTCGCCAACGAGCATGAATTCGCCGGCACGCAGGGTGTGGGGGGTGTCGAGCATGGTGAACTCAATCTTCCCTTCGATAACGTAGACCATGACTTCGGCCGGGGCAACATGCCGGGCGAGAATCTGCCCTTTGCGGAAGGCGAGCAGCGACACTCCGCCGTTGGTGTTGTCGAAAATACTTCTGAACTCTACATTCTCCGAGCCCGCATAGACCTGAGACAACAGGTTGTGCACCTCTCCGAATTTGTAACTTGTCTTTAACATAGTTGTGTGTTATTTATAGTTGTCTGAGAAAATCACTCTGGCTCTGTCGGCTGCCAGCCGGCGCCGGCAAGAAGTTCCTCAACCACTACGGCATTGTTATGCGCGCGGTCGTGAGAGGAATATAGCAGCGTCACCTTCGGCTTGTCGGCGATTGTCCGGAGCATGGCCTGAAACGCCGGATTGGCGTTGAGCTCGGCCTTGTAGCGACTGGCGAATTCGGGCCACAGGCTGTCGGGCGACGTGTGGAACCATTCCCGAAGCCCGGTAGAAGGCGCGACCTCTTTGTCCCATAGGTCGTAATTAAAGGTCTCGTGTGACAATCCCCGAGGCCAGAGGCGGTCTATGTATATTCTGAATCCGTCGCCTGCAGAGGCGGCATCGTAGGCGCGTTTTATGTCAACTTTGTGTTCCATAGCATATCTAAAACGAACCCAAGTGCCCGATAGTTCATTCGTGTGGAATATCGGCGTGTGGCGAACCGCGGCGCGGGGTCAGGCGTTGAGATTGTGATGCGCTTAATGTTCATGATAACGACGCTTATGCTGCTCTGCGGATGTTCTGTCGCAGAGCATGGAGCAGGCCGACATCAGACTACAATATATAACGACATGAAAGAGATATATTTTGCCGGAGGATGCTTCTGGGGAACGGAACATTTCTTCTCATTGGTGCCCGGAGTGAAAGCTACCGAGGCCGGATATGCCAACAGCCTGACCGCCTCTCCTTCTTATCGCGAAGTGTGCACCGGGACCACCCGGGCAGCCGAAACCGTAAGGGTGGTCTATGACCCCGACTCTGTGTCACTGCCGTTCCTTATCGATCTGTATTTCAAGACGATCGATCCGACTGCTCTGAATCGTCAGGGCAACGACGTCGGCACGCAGTATCGGACGGGGATATACTATAGCGATCGCGCCGACCGGGTGGTTATCGACGAGGCCGTCGACCGGCAGAGGTCGCGGTATAACGGCCCTATAGCTGTGGAGATCAAGCCTCTGGAGAATTTCTATGCGGCTGAAGACTATCATCAGCAATATCTCGTGAAGAATCCGCGGGGATACTGCCATATAGATCCGGCCCTGATGAAGATGGCCGCGAAGGCCGAAGACCCGTCGCTGAAACATCGCGGTAAGACTATCGGCCGATACCGCAAGCCGACGGATGAGGATCTGCGGCGTCGGCTGACCCCCGAGCAGTATGCCGTTACGCAGCTCAGCGCGACCGAGCGGCCCTATGTTAACGAATATGACCGGGAATTCCGTCCCGGGATATATGTCGACATCACTACCGGGCAACCGTTGTTCGTGTCGACTGACAAATTCGACTCGGGGTGTGGCTGGCCCGCGTTCAGTCGCCCCATATCGGCCGACGTGCTGACGGAGCACGCCGACAATTCCCACGGAATGCGGCGCGTCGAAGTGCGCAGCGCCGTCGGCGACGCCCATCTCGGCCACGTGTTCAATGACGGCCCGCGCTTGACCGGAGGCCTGAGATACTGCATCAACAGCGCGGCCCTCCGCTTCATCCCTGCCTCCGAGATGGCCGCCGAAGGCTACGGCGACTACCTCCCTCTCGTCGACGGCCGTTAGCCCGCCGACACTAACTTTCATATTGCCTCTGGTGCGCATATAAAATATCAATGGTCAAACAAATTGCAATTTGTTTGACCATTGAGTGTCAGGTATTTACATTAAACAATCTGCTTAATCCTTATCTTCGTTGAAGAGACGCGAGTAAATTGTTTATCAGCTATATAGCGTGATTTCACATCAATTAGACAAGCAAACTTTGTTATAAAAGGCGATAAAATGTAGATAGCCAGATATCGCAAAATTTTGATAAATTGCGATAAATTGCGATATTTGCAATCTAAAATATCAGTCATGATTGAATTTCCTCCAAAAATAAATACTCAGACTCCAATGGAACCGGTTTCTTCTGGCATTCAGGAGGCGCTGGCAAGAATCAACAATCAATATCTCTACTGGAGTGATGTAAAATATCGTAACAAAGGATTGGGACTTTCCCCAGAACAACTTTGGAGATACGTCAAACAGTCCCGGAGCAATACAGATATAAAAGTATGGGATTTTGATAATATACATTTTTCGTTGACCAATTCCATGCAGAGACTCTATCATCGTTTTGATATGAATTTTGGGGGATCATGGGGCACGGCAAAGATCTTTCCTGATGATAGCCAGACACAGGAATTATATCTTGTCAGTTCTATAATGGAAGAAGCTATAGCATCAAGTCAGATTGAAGGAGCTGCCACTACACGCGAAGCAGCCAAAGAGATGTTGCGAAAGAAAATCAGTCCCAAAGACAAGAGTCAGCAGATGATTGTGAACAACTATAATACAATTAATTTCATCCGCGATCATGCCCATGAAGATCTGACGCCTGAACTCGTAATGCAAATTCATGGTATGATGACTGAAAACGCGTTGGATATTCCGGATGCAGCAGGAAGATTCAGAAAAGAAGAAGAAAATATTGTAGTAGGAGACGGCATCATGGGTGAAACGATGCATATCCCACCATCTGCTGGTATTTTGCCTGCCTTTATAGAGCGGTTATGCGCTTTCTTTAATGACAAAGAGCCTGAAATATTCATTCATCCTATTTTAAGGGCTATCACTGTTCATTTTCTGATAGGATATTATCATCCATTTGCAGATGGCAACGGCCGAACCGCCCGCGCCTTGTTCTATTGGTACATGATGCGCTCTAATTATTGGCTTATCCAGTACCTGTCAATCTCCAGAGTAATTAAAGGAACTAAGAAGTCATATGAAAAGGCATATCTTTTCGCAGAGTGTGACGGCAATGATATGGGATATTTCATACAATATAATCTTGAAGTCCTTCACAAGTCGTTTGAGGAATTAAAACGATATCTTATTCGTAAAAAAAATGAAAAGAAGAAGTCCGAGAGATTGCTGCGTTTAGGGAATATCTCAACCCGGCAATCTCGAATACTCGC
>DBGBEM010000112.1:0-1083 GCA_048477235.1 Muribaculaceae bacterium
ACGGAGGCAGAAGAAGCCGAACTCGAAGCAAAAGACGAGGCCATCCTCAAGGAAGAAGAAAATGACGAGAATCTTTAATTTTGCGGCCGGCCCTTCGGCCATGCCTTTGCCTGTGCTTGAACAGGCAGCCTCGGAAATGACCGACTGGCACGGTGTCGGATACTCCATTCTGGAGATGAGCCACCGCAGCAAAGAATTCATGGGCATTTATCGCGAAACCGTGGAAATGCTTCGTGAGCTCTACGGTATTCCCGAAGAATATGAAGTCATGTTCGTTCAGGGCGGCGGCCATCTGCAGTTTGCCATGATCCCGCTGAATTTTGCAGTGGGCGGAATCGGCAACTACGCCGTGGACGGCGTTTGGAGCCGCAAAGCTTTTAACGAAGCACAGAAGATCGGCGAGGCTGCCGAAGTTGCCTGCACTGAACTCAGAGCCCCTCGTCAGGACGAACTCGCAGTCACCGACGGCGCTGCTTATCTGTATTACTGCTCCAACGAAACGGTCAACGGCATTCGTTACTGGTATCGCCCGGAAGTCAATGTTCCCTTGATTGCCGATATGTCCAGTGACTTCCTGTCTCAGCCGGTCGATATTTCTAAGTACGGTCTGATCTTTGCCGGTGCCCAGAAGAACTTCGGTCCAGCCGGTCTCACGGTCGTGATCGCCCGAAAGGATCTTTTAGGCCGCGCCGAGTCGACAACGCCGACCATGCTCGACTATCAGACCTATGCGAACTTCGAATCGATGTACAACACACCGCCGACCTTTGCGATCTACATTTCGCACTTGGTCTGCAAGTGGCTGCTTGCCGAAGGCGGCGTCAAGGAAATGGAGAGACGCTCCATTCTGAAGAGTCAGAAGATTTACGACGCGATCGATAACTCGGACGGTTTCTACTACAACAACATTGAAAAGCGGTCCCGCTCCCGCATGAACGTGGTCTTCAATCTGAAGAACGAAGAGCTCAATCAGCTCTTCATTGAAGAAGCGCTTCAGAAGGGCCTGGCCAACATCAAGGGCCATAGAATCGTCGGCGGCATGCGTGCTTCGCTCTACAACGCGGTCAGCGTGGAAGCCGCAGA
>DBGBEM010000113.1:0-2591 GCA_048477235.1 Muribaculaceae bacterium
TCCCTGCCGAAACCCCCTACGAGATGACACTTCTGTTTTCGATTTTCGTATGGACGCATTTCTGGTATATGTTCAACTCGCGCGCCTTTGAAACCGGAAAGAGCATATTCGCCCTGAAAATGAGCCGCGGATTCTGGACTATAGTTGCCGTCATCGTAGTCGGCCAGCTATTTATAACTGAAATAGCCTATGAGTTTTTCAACGTCTCGCCGATGATACATACCCTCGACTGGCGTTTCAATCCGTCAGGCACACTGGACCTTGTCATAATAATAGCCGCATCGTCGGCTGTCGTTTGGGTGCGTGAAGCCTACCGGCTGATATTCCACCGAAATAATGATGGCTACAAGCGCGGCTGACTTGGAACATTGGTCATTATTTATGGCCATTTAAGCCCATTCGGCAACTTTCGTCGGGCTGGTGCGTTTATATTGTGAATAATTCGTAAATTTGTCATTGTTAAAATCCGATTCACTTATGCTTCGACGAGTTGCTTTAACGCTGACCCTACTGATTGCCATAGCAGCATCAGCCACACAACGCGGTGAGAAATCGCTCGGTCTTGCCGGCGGATTCAACACCGCCAACGACGGCGCTGTCGCCGGCGTCTTCTTCCAATATAGCTTTTCCAGTCATTTCAGGCTGGCACCCAGCGCCGATTACGTTTTCCGTCACCGCGGCATCGACGGACTCCATGTGAATCTCGACTGCCACTTTCCGATCGGTGTCGGCAGCGGCCGGTTTGATGTCTACCCTCTTGTCGGCCTGAACTTTATGTCGATGTATGACCATTCTATCGTCGAGACAGAAGATGTCAGCAGCCGCCGGACGCGGCTCGGTCTCAACATAGGCGGAGGATGTGAGTTCTACTGCACAAGTTCTCTGAAAATTTTTGCCGAGGGCAAATTCAACTGGGTGAAAGACTTCAATTCGGGAGTATTCACCGTCGGCATAGGATATGTCTTCTGAAATCCCGCTGCTAAGTATTGTAATACCGGCATATAATGCGTCGGCAACTCTCTCGCGCGCGCTCGGATCGGTCGAACCTCTGGACTCGGTAGAAGTTGTCGTTATTGACGACGGGAGCACCGACGCCACTGCCTCCATAGCGGCTTCATTCACCGACAGGCTGACGCTCCGAATAATTTCTCTTGAAAGAAACAGCGGAGCCTCAGCAGCCTGGAATGAAGGGATCAAAGCCTCGCGCGGCACTTTTGTCACCCGCCTCGACTCCGACGACATTATCGGGCCCATAAGCCCGGTCATACCACTGCTGACCGACAGCACCGACATCTTATGGGGGCGCGTCGAAAGCCTGAAAAACGGAAAGCGCAGGCTGCTGAAACGCCCCGAGTCAGCCGACCTGAACGACCAGCCTATATGCGTCGACTCTTTCAGCCTCTGGGGGAAAGCAATCCGGCGCAGCCTGTTGTCAAAGCCCGATATGGATTGTTTTCCGGGCATCGACTGCTGGGACGATCTCGGAGTCGTCGCCCGACTTTTGGCCCGACGTCCAAGAGTGGAATTCACCGATTCACTGACATACACCTACATACTTCAGCCCCACGGCCAATCATTGTCGACCTCATCGCGACAGCGCCTCCTGAACGACCATATCGCCACCGCACGCCTGCTCGAACAGCGATTCATTGCCGACGGGATTGCCGACCGATATGCCGAATTTCTGAATCATCTAAAATTTGCGGCGAAGGTGAAACTGCTGCGCCACCGCGACCGCGATGTGGCCACCTGGAAATCGACATTCCCCGAGGTCAACCGCCTCATAATGGGGCTGCGCCATGTCGCGCTGCGCCATCGCCTTATGTTCGCCGCGGTCGCCTCGCTACCGACAAAGCCAGTCCAGCTCATCGCCAACCTCTTCGATTCTCCAAACTGAGCCTTACTGATGCTATAAAAGCGATGCAAGATCAAAGTACATCACACGAGTACATTTGTCCTCATCGTCATTGTTGAGAAATTGGTAATTATTCTTGATATAAAATGGTATGGCATCCATGTAAGCGTCAACTGTAACGAACCGACAACCTGACTTGTTATCAACTATGAAGTAATCCTCAATAAATTCAAGAAGATAAGTGCCGATTGACTGGCGTTGGGCATTTTTTGAAATGGCAAGTCGGCCTATCTTAATAGCGGGATAGCTACGCAACCGTTTCTCATTAACAAATTTATGCTTTCGGAAACGATTAAAGTCACTCTTACTTTCGAAATCAGAAATAGAAACCTTATCGTTTGACAGGCTGAAATATGCGAGTACCTCCTTGGTTTTCTTACCCTCAACAACATACGTGACCGACAACAATGCATTTCGATAAAGACTGGCCTCATTCAACAGAAAGTCGTTCAGATCTCCATCACCACAGTCGAACGCAACCACAATATCGCCAATATTAAGTCGGCGCACAATACAGCGTTCCTGAAACTCTTCTCGAGTCATAATTAATCGACCATCATCTTAATGACGGTTTCGTAGGAGCGTCTGATTTGTGCCCGTTTCTCGGGAGAAAGCTTTGGAGGATTCTGCATGCGCCTCTCAAACCGACGGCCGTCGCTCCCGAAAAGAATTGGAG
>DBGBEM010000114.1:0-6585 GCA_048477235.1 Muribaculaceae bacterium
TGGCGGCTTCGCGGTGTTTGAGCGAGAAGGGACGCTGGTTTGCCAGCAGAAAATTATGCTGCTGGTTGTGGGATTTCGGAAGTTTCAGCTGGGCGTTGGCGCCAACCGCGGCGCTGACGACCATTATCGCGGCCATGGCAAGGCCTTGGATCTTGGAAATAGACATTAGAATTTTTTCGGGGAGATTCTTTTTTGAGGAAAAAGAGGAGAAATGAGATTTATTAATTTGAGAAGAGTGGAGAATGATTGTGAGGCGGATCAGTTGGCTTCGCCGGGGCCGTAGACGGCGGTGAAGGCGACCGGAGTGTAGTCGAAGAGCTCTTCGGGGGCGAAGAAGCGTTTCACTTCGGCTTCGGCATCTTCGGCCGACGATGAGGCATGGATGATATTCTCCTGATTGCTCATCGACATGTCGCCGCGGATTGTGCCGGGCAGGGCCTCGCGGCCGTTGGTGGCGCCTGTCATCAGACGGACAACGCTGATTGCGTCGCGGCCGCGGAGACACATGACGATTACCGGGGTTGCCATCATTGATTTAAGGAGGGTGGGGAAGAAAGGTTTATCGACGAGGTGGGAATAGTGCTCGCGCAGAATTGGCTCGTCGAGCTGCATCATTTTCATTCCGGCGATCACGAGACCTTTTTTCATGAATCTGTCAAGAATTTGACCTACGAGGCCGCGCTGAATCGACGACGGTTTGAAAATTATCAGAGTTTGCTCCATGGTTTAACGATTTTTTACGATTGGCGTTGATGATGCTCAAAAGTACCGATTTTCAGCACTATGGCCAAATCGAGCGGATTAAAAAATGTGAATATATTTTTGTCATGTTTAAATTGCATATCGTAACAAGCTGATTGATTGTGATGTATGGGCTTTGAGCTGAGGGCAAAGAAACAAAGCGACACCCTGAAGAGGTGTCGCTGCTATTTAAAGATGATGTTAATTTTTGTAATGGAATTTCGCAGAATTTTAACAAATGCGTCAGCCGACCGACCCTTCGAGGGTTATGGCAAGAAGTTTCTGGGCTTCGACGGCGAATTCCATCGGCAGTTTGTTCATGACCTCCTTGGCATAGCCGTTGACGATGAGGGCAACGGCCTCTTCGGTCGGTATTCCGCGCTGATTGCAGTAGAAGAGCTGGTCTTCGGAGATTTTCGATGTCGTTGCCTCATGTTCGACCACGGCGGTGTCGTTGGCGATGTCGATATAGGGGAAAGTGTGGGCGCCGCAGTGTGAGGTCAGCAGCAGCGAGTCACACTGGGTGTGGTTTCTGACGCCGTCGGCTTTCGGGGCTACTTTGACGAGTCCCCGGTAGGAATTCTGGCTGTAGCCGGCCGAGATTCCCTTGCTGACAATTGTCGAGCGGGTGTTGCGTCCGAGATGTATCATCTTTGTTCCGGTGTCGGCCTGCTGGCGGTTATTGGTGACGGCCACGCTGTAGAACTCTCCTACCGAGCCTTCTCCGGCAAGGATGCAGCCGGGGTATTTCCATGTTATTGCCGAGCCGGTCTCGACCTGAGTCCACGACAGTTTGCTGTAGTCGCCGCGGCAGAGTCCGCGTTTGGTCACGAAGTTATAGACGCCGCCGCGCCCTTCGGCATCGCCGGCATACCAGTTCTGGACGGTGGAGTATTTTACTTCGGCGCGGTCTTCGACGATGATCTCGACAATGGCGGCATGGAGCTGATTCTCGTCGCGCATGGGAGCGGTGCATCCTTCGAGGTAGCTGACATAGGCGTCGTCGTCGGCCACTATCAGGGTGCGCTCGAACTGGCCTGTGCCCGAGGCGTTGATGCGGAAATAGGTCGACAGTTCGACCGGGCAGCGCACGCCTTTGGGAATGTAGACGAACGAGCCGTCGGAAAAGACCGCCGAGTTGAGGGCGGCATAGAAGTTGTCGGTGTAGGGCACAACCTTGCCGAGATATTTCCTGACGAGATCGGGATAATCTTTTACAGCCTCAGAGATCGAACAGAAGATTATTCCGAGTTCGGCGAGCTTGTCGCGGCCGGTGGTCTTGACGCTGACAGAGTCCATGACGGCGTCGACGGCCACGCCGGTCAGCGCTTTCTGTTCGGCCAGAGGGATGCCGAGGCGGTTGAAGGTGTCGATAAGCTGAGGATCGACCTCGTCGAGGCTTTCGGGCTTTTTCTTCTGGACGGGCGCGGCATAGTAGCTTATTGCCTGAAAATCGATTTCGGGGATGTCGAGATGAGCCCACGTCGGAGGTGTGAGAGTCAGCCAGTGGCGGTATGCCTTGAGGCGGAAATCGAGAAGCCATTCCGGCTCCCCCTTTTTTGCCGAGATGAGTCGGACGACATCTTCGCTGAGACCGACGGGAATCTTGTCGGTCTCGATGTCGGTTGTGAAACCGTATTTATAATCGTTGTTTTCGAGGTCAAGAGGCTTTGTCATAGCTTCGCGGGGTTAGATTTGAGTAGAGCCGGTTTCGGAGGCGGGTTCCGTTTCAGACGCGGGGGCATCTGATCCGAAAATATGGTCGGTCGCAATGCCCCATAGCCATGGGGCGAACCGGGCCACGGCTTCGGCGCCTTTGTCGCGCTCGCTGTCGGTCTCGGCTTTAAGGCCGCCCATGGCGATCCACAGATTCAGGGCTATGCTCAGGGCGAGTCCGTATTTAATTATCGCAACCACAACGCCGCCGAGTCGGTCGAGCGGCCCGAGCAGAAGGGCCTTGACCACGATGCGCAACATTCCGGCAATGATTTTAACAATATAGTAGACGGCAACGTATACGATAGCTCCGCTGATGATTCCGGCACCGTAATGTCCTATTGCCGAATCGCGCATGCTCTCAGGCACGAGGTTTATTGTCATGTCAGTCAATACTCCGCCGAAAATACGGCAGGCGATGACGGCGATGACTATTGCGGCCACAGAGGCAAGCTGCCCTATGAAGCCGCGCCGGAGGCCCATGAAAATGGCCACTCCGAATACTATAACAATTAAAATGTCAATAAAGGTCATGGTGGGCGGAGAGCGATAGCCTTATCAATATCCGGTATAGGTGTGGGGGGTCAGGCGGTGGAGCTCGGTGCGGACGTCGTCCGACACTTCGAGCGAGTCGATGAACGATGCTATCGATTCGGCTGTCACACCGGTGTTGACGCGGGTCAGCTTTTTCAGCGTCTCGTAGGGGTTGGGATAGCCCTCGCGGCGCAGTATGGTCTGGATTCCTTCGGCAACGACGCTCCACATATTGTCGAGATCGCCGTTGATGGCTTTCTCATTCAGTATAAGCTTGCCGAGACCTTTGAGAGTGCTCTCTATGGCAATGATGCTGTGGGCCATCGGAACGCCTATGTTGCGCAGAACGGTCGAGTCGGTCAGATCGCGCTGGAGGCGGCTGACGGGGAGCTTCTGTGCGAGGTGGGCATAGACGGCGTTGGCCATTCCGAGATTGCCCTCGCTGTTTTCGAAGTCGATGGGGTTGACTTTGTGGGGCATGGCGCTCGATCCTACCTCGCCTTCCTTGATGCGCTGCTTGAAATATTCCATCGAGATATAGAGCCAGAAATCGCGGTCGAGGTCAAGGATGATAGTGTTGATGCGGCGCAGGGCATCGAACAGGGCGGCGAGGTTGTCGTAGTTGCTGATCTGGGTTGTCAGTTCCTCGCGCTCGATTCCGAGGCTGCCGCGCAGGAAACTGTTTGCGAAAGCGCGCCAGTCGACGTCGGGGAAAGCTGTCAGATGGGCGTTGAAGTTTCCGGTAGCTCCGCCGAACTTACCGCTGACGGGAACGGCATCGAGCAGCCAGACGGCCTGACGGAGACGGTAGGCGAACACGCCGATCTCTTTGCCGAGGCGCGTCGGAGAGGCGGGCTGTCCGTGGGTCTTGGCAAGCATGGGTATGTCGGCCCATTTAGTCGCCATTTCCTCGAGAGTGTCGATGAGGCGGCCGAGGGTCGGACGGAAGATGTCGGCAATGGCGTCGCTGACCGACACCGGCACCGAAGTGTTGTTGATGTCCTGACTTGTCAGACCGAAATGGATAAACTCTTTGAAAGGAGCGAGCCCCAGAGCGTCGAAACGCTCCTTGATAAAATATTCCACGGCCTTGACGTCGTGGTTGGTGACGCTTTCAATCTCCTTGATTCGGCGGGCATCGTCAAGCGAGAAATTGCGGTAGATGTCGCGCAGCGGTTCGGCAAAAGCCTTTGCGTCGAACGCTTTCAGAGGCTCGATTGTGGCCGAAAGAGCTATGAAATACTCGATTTCGACCTTCACGCGATAGCGTATGAGGGCGAATTCCGAAAAATACCTGTCGAGGTTTTCACACTTGCCGCGGTAGCGGCCGTCGATGGGGGAGATTGCTGTGAGAGTTGTCAGTTCCATATCTCTTCGAAAATATTAGGCCGCAAAGTTACAAAAAAGCGGTCACGTAGTCAACCCCCCTTAGTATGGGATATTATATAAGGTGTGGAAATTTTTAGCGGAAAAAGCGTAAAAGATGGTGGAGTTTCAAAACGAATTGTTATATTTGCGGGTGAATTAACCTTAAAGCCCTCCGGGGCAAATCTAAATTGACTGGGTATGAATAACGACATTGACTGGGGCAGCCTCACATTCGGCTATATTCCCACCGACTACAACGTCCGCAGCTACTTCCGCAACGGCCAATGGGGCCCTATCGAAGTAAGCGACAAACCGACTGTTGACGTTCACATCGCCGCAACCGGCCTTCATTATGGCCAGGAAATCTTCGAAGGCATGAAAGCTTTCCGCGGTAAAGACGGCAAAATCCGTATTTTCCGTCTCGAAGAGAATGCCAAGCGCATGATCGACTCCGCCAACGGCCTTCTTATGGCTCCGATTCCCGTCGAGCTTTTCCGCGAGATGGTTATCAAGGCTGTCAAGCTCAACGAGCGCTTTGTTCCTCCTTATGGAACCGGCGCATCGCTCTATATCCGTCCCGTAGAGTTCGGCGTTTCGCCCGCTATCGGCGTCAAGCCGGGCGACGAATATTGCTTTATCGTTCTCGTAACCCCCGTCGGGCCTTATTTCAAGAGTGGTTTCAAGCCCACCAATATCTGCATAACCCGCGAGTATGACCGCGTAGCTCCCAAGGGAACCGGTCGCTGGAAAGTCGGCGGAAACTATGCCGCCAGCCTCGGAGCCGGTGAAATGGCCCATTCGAAAGGCTATTCGGCTGTGCTTTATCTCGATCCTCGCGAGAAGCGCTATCTCGACGAATGCGGACCGGCCAACTTCTTTGCCGTCAAGGACAACACATACATCACTCCCGCGAGCGACTCGATTCTGCCGTCGATAACCAACCGCAGCTTCCAGCAGCTTGCCAAGGATATGGGCCTGAAAGTCGAGGCACGCCACATTCCTGTCGAGGAACTCGACACTGTCGAAGAGGCTGCCGCCTGCGGAACCGCCGCTGTCGCTTCGCCGATCGGCGAGATTGACGATCTCGATACCGGAAAGAAATATATAATCAGCAAGGACGGCAATCCCGGCCCTGTCACCACCCGCCTCTATGAAACGCTCCGCGGAATTCAGTACGGAGAGGTTGAGGATACCCACGGATGGTGTACGATCGTTGAATAAATGACTGATTATAACGCTATAATCGACAAATATTATCCCGCCGGAACGCTCCGGCGGGATATTTATATCAAACATTGCCGTCAGGTCGCCGATCTGGCAGTCGACATCGCACGCCGCAACCGGCTCGCTCTCGACGAGAACGATATTGTGGCAGCCTCAATGCTCCACGATATCGGCATATTTATGACCAACGCTCCGTCGATAGGATGCGAGGGGACTGAGAAATATATAGCCCATGGCTATCTCGGCGCCCGGCTGCTGCGCGGTCTCGGGGTCGACGAAAAGATAGTCCGCGTGGCCGAGACCCACACCGGAGCGGGCATAACGGCTTCCGACATCGAGATGCTCGGCCTGCCGATTCCGCCTGCCGATTATATGCCCCTGACGACTCTCGAGAGGCTCGTCTGCTATGCCGACAAATTCTATAGCAAGAGCGGCGCCATGGAGCGCAAGGATTTCAGGAAGGCGCGTGCTTCGATAGCGCGCCACGGCGGCGATGCCCTCGCCCGTTTCGACGCTATGGCTAAGGAGTTCGGGCCTGTCGGCGAGCCGTGAACCGGCTATACATGCCGCTTTAAGAATATTTAAGGTGAAAAATTTGGGCGATTAGGATTGCTTTAAAGAAATTTTTCGCTAATTTTGCGGCGTGAAAAAATCCATCAATCTGTCTTGATTGAGTTTCCACGTATATCTTACAGGTAATTAACAGTTTAAACTTTATAAACAATTAGATTATGACCAAGATTGGTATCAATGGTTTCGGTCGCATCGGCCGCTTTGTGTTCCGTGCTTCCACCAAACGTGACGACATTGAAGTAGTTGCCATAAACGACCTCCTTCCTGTTGAATACATGGCTTACATGCTGAAGTATGACACCATGCACGGCCGCTTCGACGGCACTGTCGACTACGATACAGAGAAGAGCGAACTCCTCGTCAATGGCAAACACATCAAAGTGAGCGCCTGCAAGAATCCCGCTGAAATCGCATGGGGCGACAAGGGCG
>DBGBEM010000115.1:0-5431 GCA_048477235.1 Muribaculaceae bacterium
AATTGTCGATCAGAACATCCGGAAGGATGGCGCGTAAAAGTTGGGTCGGTTTCATCCTGCAAAGATAGCACTCTACTCCGAGACAACGTCTGCCCACCGGGAAAATCCGCTGACCCACGACAACCTCGGGTCAGCGCGGGAGCTTCAAGAATTTATGAGTGCTTTAATTGTCTATTGTATATTCTCCCAGATAGGTTTGGCTTAAATTACGGGTCAGTGGAGAGATAGGCGTGCAAGCCGCGGTAGCGTGCGCAGTCACACAACCGGCGATAGCCAAGGCCCGCGACCTGTGCTGTCGCGTTCCGCGGCGGCGCGCACTGCCGTGGCTTGCCGCGAATTTGTAGGGTGAGCTGGGTTGCCGGCAGCTATCGCAGGCGGGTGTAGAAATTTCGCGCGTCCCGCGTGACTATAGACGGTTATTTGTTGGCTGCTGACGGCCGCTGATCAGTCGTAAGGATTATATCTGAACCATTCGTTAATCGGGGCATCTATTGTCGGCCGTTGGATCTGGTAAGTCTCGCCGCATCCGTTCAGCAGAATTTCGTCGGGCTTAAACGATATTAACGACCAATAGATTCCGCCGTCAGGGCTGAATGTGCATTTGTCGGGAACAAACTTGGAATTGTCAATCTCAAGATCGTTTTTGGCGAGATTGAAATTGTTTGGCTTAATGCTCATTGTGTATTCGCCGGTGTTATGGTTTTTCATCATGCGGATGTTCTGAAAGAATAACGTGCCGCTATTGTTATTCCGGGCTGCCGCCGCACGGATATATATCATTGATGGGTTAACCAGATACACGAACATGTGGCGGTTGGTATTTATCTCACAATAAGGATTATCGCCCTGAACCCCGTATTTAGCGCCCAACTGCCATTCCTGAAGGCATCTTCCGACGTCTAACTTGTAGTTGCATTCAAGCATTTCGTAAGGAGCGACAATTTCGATGTCCTCGACTTTTTTCAATCGCTCTCCGCCGATGATGAGATTGTCGTCTTTAATCTCGAGTTCCATAGGATTCTGAAATGTCGAGAACGTCACGGAACCGTCTTTCGCAAAAGTTGTCCGGTGAAAGATGTTGGAAGACGGTATTTCAAATGTGGCCTGCATAGTGCTGTCGATCTTTGCATAATAGATACATACCGAATCGGTGATGACAGCCTCGGCATTATTGTTGGCCCAGACGCCTTTTGCGGAAGAGAGGTCTGTGGCGGCGAATGACATCGGGAATGTTATCGCAAAGAATAGAAGAGCTGCAAATTTTTTCATTGGAATAGTTATTATGTCGTAAAGATAGACATTTTTAACAGAATAATGAAAAACAGGCCGTGTCAACGCGACACGGCCTGTCTTCGAGCAGATGAAAAGAAGTTAACGTATTGCGATTTTGCGGACGTCGACAGCAACGCCGTCGGCGTTGAGGTAGCGGACGATGTAGACGCCGGTGGCTACATCGACAGGTTTATCGACGGGCTGTTCTGCGATCTGCACGCCGTCGAGGCTATAGATCTCTACGGCAACGACCCCTTCGGCGGCGGTGAGTGTCGAGAGTCCGTCGTGGCGCTCGTCGACGGTGACGGTCAGAGCGATATACTGACTCTGTCCGGCCTGGGTCATCTGAGCGTCGACGACTGTCGAGGCTTCGACACTGAGGGTTGTCCCTTCGAGGCTGACGCCTTCGGCGGCCACGATGGAGTAGTTCTCTGAGGCGTTGCTATCGGCATTGTGATCGAAGAAGTCGGCAAGGTCGATGGTCTGGCCTTCTTCGATCTCAACAGCTTCGGCTTTGCGCACGAGGGTGGCTCCGAGATCGTCGATACAGAAATATCCGGGGGTGTTCATGCCCCATGTGCCGGTGTCGGAACTGCTGAGTTCGAATTTGAGTGCGGTGACTTTTCCGAAGCTCGAGAGGTCGATCCATTGCCATGTGTCGAGAATATAATGTTCGTCGGCATTGTCGCTGCGCAGGTCGGCGAGATAGAAGTCGATCGATTCCTCGGTGTCGTCGGCTTTGACGCCTTTGACGGTCAGCAGATACCAGTCGCCCTGGCCGAACTTCTTGGCGTAGGCGTCGCCGTTTGTCATCGAGAAATATGTATATGCGCTGTTGGTGACATACATTCCCGGAATCAGCGAGCCTTCGGAGTCGTTGGTGACGTCGATCGAGTAGGCCTGAGGGAATGCCACGCAGAAGTCGTCGGAAAGATGGCCGCCGCCTGCTGCCGAGCTATATTGGTCGTCAAGGCCGGTAAACTCAGTCTTGTCGTCGTTCGAGAAAGTGTAGCCGTTCCAATAGCTTGTAGAGCCGTACCACATTGTGGCGCCGTTGAAGGCGAGCGAGCCTGAGTAGATTGCGTCGTCTTCATTCTCGGGCGCGAGTGTGACGTCGAATTTGTTGTCCTCGAAGGTGGCGGGAACAAATTCGCCGGTGACGTCGACGTGGGTCTTGGCTGTGGCGGTCTGTCCGTCGGCCGAGGTTACTGTCAGCCAGTAGGCCTGTGTGTTGGCGGGCGATACTTCGGCCGTTGCCGTTGTGGCGACTTCGTTCTGCATCTGGTCGACCCATTTGTAGGCATAGGGCTCGTCGCCGCCGGCCACTGCCGAAGTCAGTATCACTGATTCGCCGGCTTTGGTGGCGCCTCCTTCAACCTCGAGCGTGAGCGGCTCGATATGGCGCAGAGTGGTCACTTCGGCTGTGACTATCACGTCGCTCTCAACATTCAGGGCAGAGTTGACGAAGTAGTAGACCTTATAGGCAGTCTGATCTTTCAGACCGGTGAACTTGCTGACAACATCGGTGTCGGCTGTTATGTCGGTGGCTGTCGCTCTCATAAGTGTCTCGATAGAGGGAGCTTCCTGGTCTGCTTCCACAGCCTTGGCATAGAGCTTGCCGGTCACGTTCCAGCGGCTCGTCGCGCTGAACGAATAGTCTTCGATGGCGGAGAAGGTCGGATAGCCGGGGGCCATTTCGGGCTTCACGGCCTCGATGTCGACATATTCGTAGACGCCAATGGTGGGTATCGTCATGTTGCGGCGCACGCCGGCTTTGTCGGCCGCCAGATCTTCGTTGTGAAGCGGAAGGGCGGCGCGGAAGTTGCCGGGCTCGGTCAGGTGGCTGTCGCCGTCGGTGAGGAAGCTTGCCTTGTCGGCGATGTTGCCTGTGAATCTGTCTTCGGCGAACATTGCTTTCATCTCGTCGAGATCAGCGGCCCAGATTGAGTTGCGCTTGAACATGCGGGCATCGGTGGCGATGGCATTGGCGCTGAGGGTGTAGGCGCTGACGTCTTCGTCGTTGGCAAGATAAATGGCGGCGGCTCCGTTGTCGGTAGCCGATGCTCCGGTCTGCTGGAAGATGTTGTTCACCAGCCGTATTCCGGCGGGAACGTAGCTGCCGGTCGCTGCGAACACATATCCCGATGCGCCTGAGCTGCGCAGGGTGTTGTGGGCGAAGAGCAGGTCATGGCAGTCGTTGCTGACCTGAACGACATAACCATACTGTTTCTGATCGGTTATTATGACCTCGTTGTTGCCTATCGTAAGGTCGTGGCAGCCTGTGTTAATCTGGATGCCTACGGAACTCTTCGTGCCATTGGCGTTTACGATGCGGTTGTTGAGAATCTTGCCGCCATAGATGCGGTTTACATGCATGGCGGTATAAGAGCCTCCGACAGCGAAATCGTCGGCGGTGTTGCCCGTCATTTCGAGGTTGTCGATGTCAACGGCATACAGTGATTTCGAATATGCCTTCTTGACAATGTTGTTGAGTATGCGTGCCCCCTGATGGCGGCTGCGGGCCACATAGGGGTCGCCGGCCACATATACTGTGATATATCCGCCGGTCAGCGAGCTGTTCTTCAGAGTGAAGTTGTCGCAGGTCGAGCCTGATTCCTGTCCGGCGTCGGTGCGCACAAGAGACGTGCCGTTGTAGCCGCTCGTCATTTCGGGCGCTGTGGCAACTATGTTGTCGATGGTGACATCGTGAGAGCCGTTGTAGACGTAGATTCCGGCTTTCCACTCATTTGTGACGGCCTTGACCGAGAGGTCGCGGACGGTGACGTAGGGGGTGTTCTCGATAATGACGATACCGTCTTTGTCGGCAGCGTTGAAGGCCGGGGAGATAACCGTCTGGTCGCGGTCGGTGCCTTTGATTGTCAGAGTATTGACTTCTGAGGTGCCTTTCACTGATTTCAGACGCACGGTCTCGGCAAACGACTTGGCGGCAAGAGTGAAGGTCACTGGGCCTTCGATTCCTTTTTCGAGAGCCGAGGCCATCGCGGCGATATTCTCATAGTCGGCCGATTCTCCGCCGACGCTATATTCGCCTGTGGCAAGACCGGCTGTGAGCGTCACTTTGGCCGCCTCGCTTTCAAGAGTCTTGACTGTCGAGTTATATTCGACGGATTTCAGCTGAACCGAAGTCTCGGTTCCGTCGGCTGCGGCGGCGTTGAAGTCGGCTACAAGGAATAGACGGTGGATTCCGCGTTTGACGAGGTCGTAGGCTTCGGCGCCTTTAAGGCTGACGTCGCCGGCTGAGCTGACAGTGGCTTCGGCCACGAGATCAGATACCGCGGAGTTGAACACCGTGTTGGTCGTTGCGGCATAGAGGGCGAGACGCGTCACGTCGCTGCTGACAGCGGCGGTGATGCCGTTGAGCAGGTTGTCACCTTTGTCGCCTTCAATGTCGAGATCGACATTGAGCACGACGAAATCTTTCGAGCCGCGCACGGTCTTGGCGTTGTCGCCGGCAGCCGGAGTGGCTGTCACATCGCCGAGCTTGAAAGCTTCTTTGGCGCGGACGCCGATTTCGAGGTCGAAACCGTCGAGGGTTTTGCCTGTGGGAGTCTTTACGACGATAGTTACCGAGCCGTCGGCTGCTTCAGAGACGAGATTGGCGGGGCCTGTGGTTGTCATGTAGCCTGTGGCAGAGCCGAGTCGGTTCGTGCTGCTGGCTTCGCGGCCGCTGTAGATGTCCATGTCGCCGTTGCCTATTGAGAATGTTCCCGAGGTGTTGACGGTGATAACGCTGTTTGCGTCGGTGGGAACGAAGGTGAATGAGGCCGTTTTGCTCGAACCGATGACGCTTCCTATTTTGCCGTCGGCTCCGCCGTCGTCGAGGAAGTGGAGGTTGCGGCTGACGTTGACTACGTGGTTGCCGGCGTCGAGGATGGTTATGAGCTTGATTGTGCGCGATCCCTCGGGGTCAAACGAGGCGGGAATGGTGGTGCCGTCGGCGGCAGTGAACCCTGTCAGAGCTGCGTCGATGGCCGTCTCGGGCTCGGCGTCGGATTTGATGTCGGCGCATACCCACCAGTTGGTGTTCCCTTCCGAAAGTTCCAGAGAACCGTTGACGGTCACCGAGGCAGCGGCGTCTGCTTCGCCGAACAGAGTGGCGTCGGCGAGGTTGTCGGCAGTTCCGGCATAGACCTTGACT
>DBGBEM010000116.1:0-2002 GCA_048477235.1 Muribaculaceae bacterium
ATACAGGTCTTCATGCGCGAGAAATAACCCCGGGCTTCAATGAAACAGATGCGCCTTTTCGCGGCCCTGATTGCCGCGCTGCTGCTTGCCGCCTGCTCGTCTCCGACCCTCGAGAAGCAGGTCGAACAGGCCGCCTCACACTGCCCCGTCGAGGTCAAGGGGGTCGGATTCATAAAAAACATATCGCTCGATAAAGACACTCTCGTTTACGACGTTACGGTGACATCCCCCTCGATCGACCTCAGCCGTCTCAGCAGCCGCCCCGACGAAGTCAAGGCGACAATGAAGTCATCGATCGTCAACCTCTTCGACAATAATCACGAGATGCTCGACGCGCTGCGCGAAAACGCCATAACGCTTCAGATTCGCTATGTCGACCGCAACCGCGCCTCTCTGACGCTCAACTTCTCGCCCGACGACCTCAAAGCCGAGCCGTCGCGCAAAGCCTCGCCTCAGGAAGAGCTCGAAGCCGAGATTCAGCGCTCGAAAATACTGCTGCCGGCCGAACTCGCTCCGTCGGTGATGATAACCGACATCAGCGACACCGAGAACATGATTATGTTCCACTGCGAAGTCGACGAGACAACGGCCAATGCCGACGCTATCGACAACCTCCGCGCCCACTCGGCCGAGATTGCCGCCGAAATGGCCGAAAGCCTCTCGGGTTCGGCCGACCCCGACGTGAAAAGAATGGTCGGCATCGCCATGCGCGCCGACCACGGCATAGCCTACCGCTACACAGGCTCGGTATCAGGCGACACAGTGACAATCGCCTTTCCCGCCTCGCGCCTCAGAATGATGCGCTAACGGATCGACTTCTTAAGATATTCGCGTATTCGCGCCGGCTGTGAGCTACGCTCGCGCTGGCGCGACGTGCTGTCGGTCACTATGAAAAAAGGCAGACCCGGCACACTCAGCTGCTTCAGTTGCGTCGCCCCGGGGCCTCCCGGAACCCATCCGCGGCGCCATGAAGCCGAATCGGCCGCGATAGAGCGCCGCCAGCCCGCGCTGTCGAGCCCGACGCAAACTTCTACTATGTCGAGGCGCGAAGGCGCGTAATCGCGCCGCAAAGCCCTCAGAAACGACGACACGGCAACGTTGCGCCGTCCGTCGGTCAATACAAGCAGCGAATAAGGCTTCACCGTGGCCACAAAACTCATCAGCGAATCGCGCTCGCCGACCATAGAGATCGGCCGGAGCATAATGTCGGAACGCCAGCCGACAGCGCCCCCGAGCTGACGCTTGTAGGCTGCCGACAGCGACAGCGGGCGACCTTTCGGCCCGATAAGATTGAACAGCGAATCTGCCCGCTCAGGCTCACGCTCGGCATCGAAAGCCGTAAGAAGAAGCGCCATCGAGGCGCAATTGTCGGCATTACGGCTCACGAAAGCCGCCACCGAATCATTCAGCCGGGGCGACCCGGCGCAAGCCCTCAGAAAGGCCGACATGGCCTCTACAGCATCGTTTCCGCGCATCTCTATCGAGCGCGGGTCATCGAGTTTCATCGAGAGCTTCACGGTCTGGCCGTTCGTGGCCACAGCCTGAGCCAGCGGGGCGCCGCTCGACCGGAAAATCTCTATCAGGACAGTGTCGGGCGCATCGCCGCGCAGAGTAAAGCTGCCGTCGGCGTCGGCGCGGGCAGTGACGTGCTGAATCGCTCCCCCTGCGCCCGGATAATACATCTCGACCTCTTCAGAGCCGAGGCCCTCAACCTCACCCTTGACAGTGAACGACGAGCCGCCGCCACACGACGACATCGCAACAGCGGCCAGCGCCGCCCAAAACAAGCTTTTAAGTTTCATCGCCCAAAATTACTAAAATTAGTCTAATTGGGCTAATTAGTCCAATTGGCTTACGCGCAAAAAAAAGCCCCGGGGCGTGGTGCCTCGGGGCTTCTGAAGGGGGCGGTGACCTACTTTCCCACTTTCGCAGTATCATCGGCGTGGCAAGGTTTAACTTCTCTGTTCGGGATGGGAAGAGGTGGAGCCCTTGCGCTATCACC
>DBGBEM010000117.1:0-2851 GCA_048477235.1 Muribaculaceae bacterium
AGCGTAGATTGCGCCCGACGATAGCATAACCGCCGGCTACGAGGTAGTCGGCGGCTATATCTTCGCCCCAGTGGCCGAGGTCGTTGTGACGTGCCATTGCGGGGTCGGTTTTATCAGTCGATGAGCGAGTGGCCTGTCATCTCGGCGGGCTGTTCGAGACCCATTATCGAGAGCATCGTGGGAGCGACGTCGGCGAGGCGTCCGGGGCCGACGTGGGCGTCTTTGCGCTCGGTTACGTAGATACAGGGCACGGGGTTGAGCGAGTGGGCCGTGTTGGGTGTTCCGTCGGGGTTCTCGGCGTTGTCGGCGTTGCCGTGGTCGGCGATGATGATAACCTCGTAGCCGGCTTTCTTGGCGGCTTCGACGGTGTCGCTGACGCAGAGGTCGACGGCCTTGACGGCTTTCTCGATGGCTTCGTAGACGCCGGTGTGGCCGACCATGTCGCCGTTGGCATAGTTGACGACGATGAAATCGAACTCCTGCGAGGCGATGGCTTCGACGAGTTTATCCTTGACCTCGAAGGCGCTCATTTCGGGCTTGAGGTCATAGGTGGCTACTTTGGGCGAGGCTACGAGAATGCGCTCTTCGCCGGTGTAGGGCTCTTCGCGGCCGCCGTTGAAGAAGAATGTCACGTGGGCATATTTCTCGGTCTCTGCGATGTGGAGCTGTTTCTTGCCGAGCTTCGAAAGATATTCGCCGAGGGTGTTGACGACGTTCTCCTTGTCGAAGAGGATGTGAACTCCGGTGAACGAGGCATCGTAGGGGGTCATGCAGAAATATTGCAGCCCTGCGATTGTCTTCATTCCGGCCTCGGGCATATCGTGCTGGGTCAGAACGGTGGTCAGCTCTTTGGCGCGGTCGTTGCGGTAGTTGAAGAAGATTACGGCGTCGTTCTCGCTGATGAGGCCTTCGCCCTGAGGGAGCGAGGCGTTGTGGATCGGCTTGATGAACTCGTCGGTAACGCCGTCGGCATAACTCTTCTCAACGGCTCCGGCCATGTCGGTGGCCTGGGCGCCGGTGCCGGCTGTCAGCAGGTCGTAGGCCTCCTTGACGCGCTCCCAGCGTTTGTCGCGGTCCATGGCGTAGTAGCGGCCTACTATCGAGGCGATGCGGCCTGTGGTCTTGGCCATGTGCTCTTCGAGGCGTTCGATGAAGCCTTTGCCTGAGTGCGGATCTGTGTCGCGGCCGTCCATGAAGCAGTGGACATAGACCTTCTTCAGCCCGTAGTGTGCCGCGATGTCGAGCAGAGCGAAGAGATGGTCGAGGCTCGAGTGGACGCCGCCGTCGCTGACGAGGCCCATGAGGTGGAGCGGACGGTCGTTCTCTCTGGCATAGCCGAAGGCGGCTTTTATCTGGTCGTTGTTGAGAATCGATTTGTCGGCGATGGCCTTGTTGATCTTGACGAGATCCTGATAGACCACGCGGCCGGCGCCGATATTGAGGTGTCCCACCTCGCTGTTGCCCATCTGGCCGTCGGGGAGCCCGACATTTTCGCCGCTGGCCTGCAGCTGATTGTGGGGGTAGGTTTTCAGAAGATAGTCCCAGTAGGGGGTCGGAGTGTTGTAGATGACGTCGCCGTGGCCGTGGTTACCGATGCCCCAGCCGTCAAGAATCATGAGAAGTGCTTTGTGAGCCATAATATGTGTAACGTTTTAGCGCTGCAAAGTTACGAATTTTTTGTCAGAATTTCAGCGAGGCGCCGACCGAGAGGAAGTTATAGGAGTTGTCCCAGCCGTTGCGCAGGGCGCCGCTGACCATGCCGGCCTGGATGTTGGCGGCCCAGCGCGGGGTTATCCAGTAGCGCGCGCCGATGTTGACGGCCATGGCGAACGAGGCCTCTGTAGCGCGGCGCCCTTCCCACTGGGTGTGGTCGAGGTCGTTGAAGCTGTAGGCTGTGGTGACATCCTCGTTGTCGTTCTTCATTGTCTGGCTGAACGATTTCTCCGAGAAGCCCTTAAGATCGGTCAGGCCTGTCGAGAAGTGGTTGAGGACGGCCACTCCGATGCCGATGTTGAGATATGTGTCGAGGCGGTCGATGGGCGAGTAGTGGAGCGATGCCTGGGGCAGAAACGAGATGTCGTCGCGGCGGAAGCGGGTGTAGGCTGTTCCGTAGCCTTTGCGTTCGATGGTCTCTTTTTCCGACACTGTGGTGCGCAGCCCTGTTGTCGGGTCACGGCGCCAGCCGTAGTTGACGCTGTTGTAGGAGTAGTCGTAGTTTCCGATTATCTGGACGCGGTCGGTCTTGCCGCTGACGCCGTTGTCGATGGCCAGACCCACGCCGATGCTGAAGGGCTGTCCGAATATTCTGAGGTCGTCTTTGATGATATATTCGAAGGCGATGCGCTGGGTGAACATCGCTTTATCGGGGCCTCCGCTGTTGGTTATCGCACCGACGCCGATTCCGGCATCGGCTATTTTGGCTCCTTTTTCGATGGGGTCGGCCGGGGTAAAGGCCGAGGCGGTGGCTGCGCCGGCCAACAGGACAGATGCAAGGATGAAGCTCTTTTTCATGACGGTAGTGTTGATAAATGTGTGGTTATTTGAACAGCTTCGGGAGGAAAAGGCGCAGGTAGTCGCGCCAGTTTTTCCAGGTGTGTCCACCTTCTGAGCTGTGATATTCGTAGTTGAGACCCGCCTTGTCGAATTCGGCGAGCATCTCTTTGTTTTCGCGGGCGAGGAAGTCGGTCTTTCCTATGCCTACCCAGAGCAGCAGCGGCTTGGCGTCGGCCAGAGCGCGCAGTGCGGGCCCGGGATTGTCGTAGGCTTTTGAGTCGGAATATTTCCGCGGATGCAGAAAGCTTGAGAACGAGCCGATATAGCCGAACATCGCGGGGTTGGCGCGGGCTATGTG
>DBGBEM010000118.1:0-13084 GCA_048477235.1 Muribaculaceae bacterium
TCCGGTAAAGCTTGACGAATTAGTGAAAAACCATATCGAAATCTCATGGGAAATCATCAGTAAATTGGGTGAAAAAAAAATACTGCCGCTATTCTCTCAATATTTGGGGAAAGGTTATTACCCCTATTTCAAGACCGACAAAGACATAGTTGACTATTACGGTCGGATAGCACGAAGTGTCGACACAACTTTAATGCGCGATCTTCCTGCTGCTGAAAAAATAGAATATGAAACGCTTGGCAAATTAAGAAAGCTTCTCTACATCATGTCAACCGACGTACCATTCAGCCTCAATGTGCAGTCTTTGAGTCAGAAAATACAAGTATCGCGCAACACCCTGATTCGAATGTTCGAATTGCTTGACAAAGGAGCCATTCTCCGCTCCCTACATAGCGGTTGGCGCTCTCCGAAGTCAGTCGCCAAACCTGAAAAAATATTATTTGACAACACTGACATAATGGCTTCACTTAGCAGCCTGAATGAGATTGGAACAGTAAGAGAAACTTTCGTTGCTTCCATGCTTTCTCCCCAGCACAAGCTATATGAACCTAAAACAGGAGATCTGCTTGCAGATGAAAAATATATTTTCGAGATAGGCGGGAAGGGCAAACAATACAAACAGATTGCCGATATACCGGACAGTTTTGTTATCGCCGACGACGTTGAGACAGGTGTCGGTAACAAAATTCCTATATGGCTGTTCGGATTTCTTTACTAAAATTGGCTATTCCATAGCGACGCGGGGCCCGGCCGACGCCGGGCCCCGCGGGAGAATGCGGAAGGATAGTCGGGTGAGCGGACTTCGGCCTCGCGGAGTTCAGGCGCGGTCGGTCTCGCGCGACTTGCTGACGCTGCGGCGGCCGAGGTAGTCGCTGAGCCATACGCCGAAAAGTATCAGCGAGCAACCGACGATGCCGACGATTGTGAGTTTCTCACTGAGGATTATCGCGGAGGCGATCAGCGTTATGATGGGCTGGATATAGAGCCAGTTCGACGCCTTGATCGGGCCGATACGTTTGACGATATGGGCCCAGACCACAAATCCTATCAGCGATGCGAAGACGCTGAGGAAGACGATATTACCCCATACGGCCGGACGCATCAGAGTCGACAGCGGAGTTGTCGGCGGGTCGAAAGCAAAGAACGGCAGCGCGGTGATGACGCCGTAGAAGAATGTCTTGCGCGAGATGAAAGCTACGGTATAGTGGGCGTTGAGGTTGCGCAGAACCAGCGAATAGATTGCGAAGCTGATAGCGGCGGCGAGCGACAGGAAGTCGCCTATGGGGTTCATCTTGATGACGAAGCTCGAGTTGAAGATGACACAGGCCACACCGAGGAAGGCCACTACCGAGCCTATCATCATGCCCGAGGTCGGACGCTCGCTCTTGTAGACTGTTCCGATGAGCATTGCCGTGAAAAGCGGCGAAGTTGTCGTAATGAGCGATACGTTGGTCGTAAGCGTATATTCAAGGGCCACATTCTCAGCTATGAAATATATTGAACCGGCACAGAGTCCGCAGACCATAAACAGTAGCTCGTCGCGCCATGAATTCCCGAATACTTTCTTATGGCAGAACAGAAGCAGAAGCACATAGGCCAGTGAGAATCGGTAGACGTAGATCTCTACAGGATGGAGGCCGTTGTCGAGCAGAACGCGGGTATTGACAAATGAGATACCCCATGCCAGAACGGCCAGAAGGGCACCGAGGTGAGCCAACAGGAGGCTTCGGTCCTTGATTGTAGGGACGTGAAGATTGTGCAGTGTCATGGTATGTCAGTAGGTTTTTCTATCCGCCACAAAAATAGTTAAAAGTTTTTGAATAACGAGCCAAAAAACTCTTCTTCGTTGTTGTTATTATAAAGTTTTTGCACAAGCGTGGACATAAGCCTCGGAAGCTCAATTAAATTAAATTTTCTTAGTATCTTTGCAACAAATAATAACCCTACAAAAACGACAACGATGAAACGCATCCAGACATTCGGAATCTCGGCGCTTGCCGCCGCATTCCTCCTGACTTCGAGTTGCGGAATGAACAACACCGGCAAAGGCGCCCTTATCGGCGGCGGAGGCGGAGCCGGCGTCGGAGCCGGCATTGGCGCCCTTATAGGCGGCGGTAAAGGAGCCGGCATTGGCGCTGCAATAGGCGCTGCTGTAGGCGCGGGAGCCGGCGCGCTTATCGGACGCAAAATGGACAAGCAGGCTCAGGAGCTGAAAGAGCAGCTCGGCAATTCGGCCCAGGTTCAGGAAGTAACCGACGTCAACGGCTTCAAGGCTATCAAAGTGACTTTCGCAAGCGCCATCCTCTTCCCCTTCAACGGCACGACTCTCAACCAGACCTCAAAACAGGAGCTCTCGGAGTTCGCCTCGTCGCTGATAAACAATCCCGACACCGACGTGACTATCGAAGGCTATACCGACAATGTCGGATCGCTCGAGGCCAACACGAAAGTCGCCAACGGACGCGCCGATGCTGTCAAGACCTATCTGATGAACAGCGGAGTCGCCTCGTCGCGACTGACGGCCAAAGGCCTGCCGATGCAGGACTATGTGGCCAGCAACGACACCGACGCCGGACGTGCACAGAACCGGCGTGTGGAAATCTACATCACTGCCAACGAGCAGATGGTCAAGCAGGCCGAGGCTCAGGCTCAGCAGAACAGCTGACAATCTGAAACCACTATCTTTTAAGCCCCCGACGCGGCGAAAACCACGCCGGGGGCGTTATTTCAATCAAAATCATGACACAATTTCTTGCATCACACAATCTTCTCGGACTCGCCATAGGCGTAATCACATTTCTCATTATAGGACTCTTCCACCCTCTGGTCATCAAGGGCGAATATTATTTCGGAAGAAAAATCAGATGGGCTTTTCTCATCGCGGGAGTCATCGCCACTGTGGCAACACTATGCGTCAGTGACGTTTTCGGGGCTACGGTGCTGGGCGTGATCGCCTGCTCATGCTTCTGGTCGATAAAAGAGGTCGACGAACAGGTCGAGCGCGTTGCGAAAGGATGGTTTCCCGCCAATCCGAAACGACAGGGAAAATAATCAATACCAGGTGACGCCGTTGGAGATCGACGAGCGCTTGTCGTATTTGAGATCGCTGAGCAGCGACGACTTGACGGCGATATTGAACGAATAACTCTTATAGGGGCCTACGGGCACGAAGCTCGCGCTCATTATGAAGCAGTGAAGGTCGCGCGAGATGTTGCAGTTCATGTAGGCAAGCTTGTGGGTGTCGAAATTATACGATGCCGAGAAACTGAAGTTCCAGTTTGCCGTGGGCCGTATGCTTCCCGACAGCGACAGGTTCTGCGTTATTTTGCCTTTATACTCCAGTTTATCGTAGTCGAAGGCTCCGTAGCCGTAGTTGACGCTGTAGTTCAGCGTCAGACTCCACGGCACCTCCCATTTCATGTAGCCGTCGCGTTGGAACGCCAGTTGGCCGCTGCCGTCGTCACTGTCGCTGTTGTTCGGCGTCGCGGTGTCGAAGTCCGACGTGTCTTCGGCGAACTGCTCTGCGGCATCGGTCTTCTTGTCGTTGTTCTTCTTTCGCTTGAAGGTGTCGTTGTTGAATGTATAGCTGAACGACGTGCCTGTGCTCGACAGACGCCCCCACCCTTTACCTGCTTTCCAGCGCGGGATATTGACGCGCACGGGATTGCCGGCCGAATTGAGCTGATAGGTGTAGACGTCCCATGTAGCCGCCAGGTTGAGATTGAAGTTCTTCGCCAGGCGAAGCATTATCGATGTGTTGATATTGCTCCAGTTCAGCGAGTCGGCCGCGAAATTGTAGCTCTGGCCGATTGTGAAATTCTCGATAAGTGAAATTCGCTTCTCGCCCGTCGAGTCGTTGTCGCTCTTGACCTTCATCTCGAGATTGTTGGCCAGCGAAACGCTGAGGGTTCCCGACTTTCCCTGCGAGGGGGTTCCGAAGAGAGCATTCGGGAAATATGAATAGGTCTGGCGCTGCATGGTGCCGTCGGCCATCGGGCGGTCGTAGTGGCCGTAATAGCCGAAAAACGACGACCGGAAGTCGGGCGCACCGCTGAAAGTTATCGTCGGCGTTATGACATGGCGGATCATCTTCACTTTATCGCCGAAAATCTTCAGCGGCTTATAGAAACCGTAGATTTTGGTGTCGAGCGACAGCGATGCGTTGAAATCCCATACGTTATAGAAGCTGTAGGTAGTGTCGCACACCTCGGCCGACAGGTTCGGATCCCACTGGCGGCGCACTTTTGAGGTATACATCCTGTCGTTGAGCGTCACCGCCGGCGTTACGTTGATATAGTTCAGCAGGGCGAACGTGGCCGAGATCGGCACCGTGTGCTTCATTCCGTTGCGCCAATCCTTGATCAGGCTTTTCTTGAAAAACTGGTTTTGGGTCGCTGTCAGGGAGTTGTTGAAAACGCCCTGATAGCTCAGTTTGATTTTCTCATACCATCGCTCGGCGCCTACGGCATGTTTGCGCTTGAACGGAGCGACCTGCCCCAGCGAAACGGTTATATTTGGAAACGAAACCGACAGAGTCGAGTCCTGACTGCGCTGGGCGATCGACGCGTTGGCCGAAAACGACCATTTGGTTCCGGGCAGGCGGTAGGTCAGGTTTATCGAGCTCGATTTCGTATTTTCGGTGAAAGCGCTCGAATAGTAGCTGTTCAGATCGTTGCGCGAGTAGCCGCTCGTGGTGTAGTTGACACTCGCAGAGAAATTCAGATTGGGATTCGCCTTTGGATCCTGAGTGTGGTTCCAGAGAACCTGGAAGTTGGTCTGTTTGGAATAATCGGCCATTCCCTTGTCGCCGAGAACCGTCTTGAGATAGCTTATATCGAACGAACCGCTGAACTTATAGCGCTTGATATAGTTCGAACGCGCCTGAAGGCCCCACGACCCTTTGGTATAGACCTCTCCCGTAAGAGCGAGATCCATCTGGTCGCTCAGAGCCAGATAATATCCGCCGTCGCTTATATAAAAGCCACGGCGATAGTCTTCGCCGAATGTCGGGAAGATTATGCCCGACGAATATTTGTCGCTGAACGGGAAATAGCCGAACGGAACGGCAAGCGGCAACGGAAGCCCGGCCAGCACCATATAGGCAGGCCCGCTGACGACATCCTTGCCGGGACGCACCTTGGCGCGGGTGAGCTGGAGATAGAAGTGAGGGCATTCATGATCGTCGCAGGTCGTGTAGCGGCCGTTTTCGACAAAGAAAGTGTTCTTGTCGATTTTCTTTGTGCGGCCGCCTGTTAGATAGCCTTCCCCCTGCTGCGTTATAACATTGGTTATAAAGCCTTTCTCCGTCTTGAAGTTATATCGCATTGTCGACGACTCATAGCTCTCTCCGCCATCGGTGAACACGGGAGAACCGGCAACCTCGCCTACCGAATCCTGAACGCCGGTGGCATAGACGGTATTGTCGCGCGTGTCCATCTCGATGACGTTGGCTTTGAGGTTAATATCGCCGTAGGTCACCTCCGACGGGCCGAACATACGCGCCTGAGTTGTCCCGACGAGAACCATTGAGTCTGTGGCCGAGAATTCGACCGGATTGTCGAGGTCGACTTTCGAGCGGTTGATGCGCTTCCCCGACGGAGGCTCAGCCTCGATGCGGCGCCGGCTCAGGCGCGTGCGCCGGTGTCGGCGCAGGGCGACGGTGTCGGCGGCCACCGAATCGCCGGCCGTCGAATCGTTAACCAGAGTGTCGGATAACGCTTTGCGCGAGAGGATTTCTGTCAGCGCCGAACTGTCGGCTACATCAGAATAGCGCGCGAGCAGCGAATCGGTCTTGGCGATTGTCGCGGCCGGCGCAGGAGCACTGCTGCTTAAAGGACTGTTTCCGAAGACAGAGAAAGCAGTTATAATCAGCGCAATAATGATGATATATTGAGAACTCCTCAATCTGATGAGTTTGTAGGTCGTTAGAAAAACTCTGCAAAGATAAGCAATGACGCCCGCTGTGGCAAATTTTATTTGCGAGTGTCCTCAGAGTCGGCGATATGCCCCAGCAGCGTAGCCTGTGTGGCGTCGTCGATGACAACGTCGGCTGTCGATCCTATGGCCAGCCCGGGTCTGCGGTCGAAAACTACAGTCTTGTTCTGCGACGTCCGCCCGACGAACCGGTCTTTGCTGCGCTTCGACACTCCTTCGATAAGAACCTCGAAACTGCGGCCGATATCGCGGCGGTTCGACTCAAGCGACAGCTCTCCCTGCAGGGCTATCATACGGTTCAGGCGCTCGATCTTGACATCTTCGGGAACGTTGTCGGGCATAGTCCGCGAAGCCAGTGTTCCGGGGCGTTCGCTGTATTTGAACATGAAAGCCGAGTCGAAACCGACCTCGCGCATGAGCGACAGGGTTTCGAGGAAGTCCTCTTCGCTCTCATCGTGGAATCCGGTGAAAAGATCCGTTGTGACCGAAACCTCGGGAATCGCCTTGCGCAGGGCTTCGACACGGTCGAGATACCAGCGGCGGGTATATTTGCGGTTCATTGCCTTCAGAACCTTGTCGGAACCGCTTTGAACCGGCAGGTGGACATGGCGGCAGATGTTCCGGTGGGCGGCTATCGCGGCGATAATCCTGTCGGTCATATCCTTGGGATGTGACGTAGTGAAACGGACTCTCATATCGGGAGCAGCCTCGGCCACAGCCGACAGCAGGGCTGCGAAATCCATATCGCCGAATCTATAGGAGTTGACATTCTGTCCCAGCAGAGTGACCTCCCTGAAACCGCGGCTGCGGAGGTCTTCGACCTCGGCGAGAATGCTTCGCGGCTCGCGCGAACGTTCGCGGCCGCGGGTGTAAGGGACAATACAATAGCTGCAGAAGTTATTGCAGCCGCGCATTATGCTGACGAAACCGCTGACACGGTTCCCGGTTATGCGCGCAGGAATTATATCGCGATAGGTCTGAGTAGTGCTCAGCTCGACATTGATTGCCTCATGGCCGGCCTCGGCAGCTCCGAAAAGAGCCGGCAGATCGAGATAGGCATCGGGCCCCGCCACGAGATTGACCCCATGCTCCGATATAAGCTCTTCGCGGACGCGCTCGGCCATGCAGCCGATCACACCTATAATAAGATGTCCCCCGCGGCGGCGGCGCAGCGCGTTGAGAGCCTGAAGGCGGCTGAAAATCTTCTGCTCGGCGTTGTCGCGTATCGAGCAGGTGTTCAGCAAAACCGCATCGGCATCGTCGACGCTGTCGGCCGTTTCATATCCCGCCGTAGCCATTACGGCGGCAACGACTTCGCTGTCAGCGACATTCATCTGACAACCGTAAGTCTCTATATAGAGCTTCCTGAGCCCGTTTATTTCTTTCATGAGCAATCTTGTGACAAAAAAATCTTGTCGGGAAAATGAATATTGACTATATTTGCCGCAAAATTACAAAAAACGATAGAAATACCATCGACTGACACAAGTGTAACAAAACCTAAAACCAATGAAGTTTCCTGTTATCACACGCCGCGAAGCGGCAAACCTTATTAATAATGGTGACAACGTAGGCTTCTCGGGGTTCACACCTCCGGGCGCGCCTAAAGAAGTGCCCGAAGCTATCGCCGAACGTGCCATTGAAGAGCACGAGGCCGGACGCCCGTTCAAAATCAACCTCTACACGGGCGCATCAACCTCTGACCGCGCCGACGGCGTTCTGGCCCGCGCCAACGCCATCAACCGCCGCGCGCCCTATCAGAACATTCCCGACCTGCGCAAGCGCATCAACGCCCACGACACCCACTACTGCGACCTCCACCTGAGCGAAATGGCCCAGAAAGTCCGCTATGGCTTCTTCGGCGAAATCGACACAGCCATCATCGAGGTCGCCGACATCAAGGACAACGGCGAACTTGTTCTCGGAATGGGAGTCGGCAACATACCGACCTTCGCCAAACTGGCAAAGAAAATCATTATTGAGAAAAACGAGAAACTGCCCGCCGGCCTCAACGGCGTCCACGACATATACATGCCTCTCGACCCGCCTTACCGCCGCGAGATTCCGATCTACAAACCGTCGGACCGCATCGGCTCGACAACACTTCAGGTCGACCCCAAGAAGATCGTCGGCGTTGTCCACAGCGACGACTACGACAATGCCAAGTCGTTCACCGCTCCCGACGAGACAACCGCCCGCATCGGCCACAACGTCTGCGAGTTCCTTGAGAACGAAGTCAAGCAGGGCCGCATTCCGAAGTCATTCCTGCCGATTCAGAGCGGCGTGGGCAACGTAGCCAACGCAGTTCTCTTCGGTCTGGCCGACTCCACTATCATTCCGGCTTTCGAAATGTATACCGAAGTTATTCAGGACTCGGTCATCGAGCTGATGAAGCAGGGCAAATGCCGCTTCGGCTCGACCTGCGCCCTGACACTGAGCAACAAGACCGAAGAAGAATTCTTCAACAACATCGACTTCTTCCGCGACAAGGTCATCATCCGTCCGGCCGAAATCTCCAACTCGCCTGAAATCGCACGCCGTCTCGGCGTCATCTCGATGAACACAGCCATCGAGGCCGACATCTTCGGCAACGTCAACTCGACCCACATCACCGGAATCAAGATGATGAACGGCATCGGCGGCTCGGGCGACTTCACCCGCAACGGCTATATCTCGATCTTCTCGTGCCCCTCGATCACGAAAGAGGGCAAGATCTCGAACATCGTGCCTATGGTCAGCCACGTCGACCATTCGGAACACTCCGTCGACATCATCATCACCGATCAGGGTGTCGCCGACCTCCGCGGAAAAGACCCCGTAGAGCGCGCCCACGAGATCATCGACCACGCCGCTCACCCGATGTACCGCGACCTGCTGCGCGAATACCTCAAGATCGGACGTCCGGGCCAAACACCCCACCGTCTCGAAGCCGCCCTGGCATTCCACAACGAGTTCAACCGCAGCGGCGACATGCGCAACGTCGACTTCGCCCAATATCTCTGAAAATAAATCTGCACGCGAATATTCTCTCCCTATCATACCTTCTAACGTAAACACCGAACAATGATCTACACTTTCAGGCTCGTATCCGATGAAGTCGACAACTTCATGCGTGAAATTAAAATCGACGCCGACGCCAGCTTTCTTATCCTGCGCAACGCCATTCTCGACAGCGTGGGTTACGACAAAAGCCAACTGTCTTCTTTCTTCATCTGTGACAACAACTGGGAAAAGGAGCAGGAAATAACCCTCGAAGACATGAATATCGACGCCGACAAGGACTTCTACCTTATGGACGAAACGCCGTTGACCGATTTCATCGAAGACGAAGGGCAGCGCCTGATTTTCACCTTCGACTACCTGACTGACCGCTCATTTTTCCTTGAGCTTAAAGCCACTGAGCCCGGAAGCCATCTGATGGATCCGGTAGTGTCGCGTTCTGAAGGCAATCCTCCCGCAGAACACACCGACCTGAAATCGTTCGCCGACATAACCGAGAAAGCCGACAAGAAAACCGCCGCCCCCATCGACGACATGGACGAGGATTTCTACGGCTCGACAGGCTATAACGACGACGAGCTCGACATCTCGGCCATCGAAAGCTTCGACCCGACCGAAGACATCTGACCCTCAGGCCGGCAATCACCCCACAGGGCGGCAGCCTCCCCTCCCGGGAGCGTTGCCGCCCTCGCCTTATACCGACATGCGAAACGGTTATTGCACAACTCGCCGAAAATTGCTATCTTTGCGGGTTAGAATAACAAACCATTTTTCATCGTCATATATCGCTATGTATCGAACTAACACATGCGGCGAACTGCGTCTGAGCGACGCCGGAAACCGCGTGACCCTCGCAGGTTGGGTCCAGCGCTCCCGCAAGATGGGAGGAATGACCTTCATAGACCTCCGCGACCGCTACGGAATAACACAGGTTGTCTTCAACAACGAGAAAGACGCCGCTCTCCACGACGAAGCCGACCGCCTCGGCCGCGAGTTCGTGGTTCAGGTCACGGGCACCGTAGCCGAACGCTCGTCGAAAAACGCCAAACTTCCCACCGGCGACATCGAGATCATCGCCGACAGCCTTAAGGTTCTGAATGTCAGCGACGTCCCTCCCTTCACTATCGAAGACGACACCGACGGCGGCGACGACCTCCGCATGAAATACCGCTACCTCGACCTGCGCCGCGGCGCCGTCCGCCGCAATCTCGAGCTGCGCCACCGCATGGCCTTCGAGATCAGGCGCTATCTCGACTCGAAAGGCTTCCTCGAAGTCGAGACCCCGGTGCTCATCAAGTCGACCCCCGAGGGCGCACGCGACTTCGTCGTTCCCTCGCGCATGAATCCGGGCCAGTTCTATGCCCTGCCCCAGTCGCCCCAGACCTTCAAGCAGCTCCTGATGGTCAGCGGCTTCGACCGCTATTTCCAGATCGTCAAGTGTTTCCGCGACGAGGATCTGCGCGCCGACCGCCAGCCTGAGTTCACCCAGATCGACTGCGAGATGTCGTTCGTCGAGCAAGAAGACGTTCTTCAGATGTTCGAGGGACTTGTCAAACATATCTTCAGGTATGTCAAAGACATCGACTTCACCGACCCGTTCCCGCGCATGACATGGGCCGACGCCATGCGTCTTTACGGCTCCGACAAGCCCGACACCCGCTTCGGAATGACTTTTGTCGAGCTCAAAGACCTCACCGAAGGAAACGGCTTCGCCGTCATGGACGACGCTCAGTATGTCGGAGCCATCGTGGCCCCCGGATGCGCCGGATATACCCGCAAGCAGCTCGACCAGCTGACCGAATGGGTCAAGCGCCCGCAGATCGGCGCCAAAGGCATGATGTGGGTCAAGCGCGAGGCCGACGGCTCGTTCAAGAGCTCTGTCGGAAAGTTCTTCACCGACGAGCAGCTCGCCGCATGGGCCGACCGCGCCGCCATGAATCCCGGCGACCTCATGCTCATCCTTGCCGGCGACACCGCCAAGACCCGCAAGGCTCTCGGCGAGCTGCGCCTTGAGATGGGCTCGCGTCTCGGACTGCGCGACCCGCAGAAGTTCTCTTGCCTCTGGGTCATCGACTTCCCGCTGTTCGAATGGGACGACGAAACGCAGCGCTACTACGCCATGCATCACCCCTTCACCTCGCCCAACCCCGACGACATCGACAAACTCGACAGCGACACCGGCAGCGTGCGCGCCACAGCCTACGACATGGTTGTCAACGGAACCGAGCTCGGCGGCGGCTCGATTCGTATCCACGACTCGAAGCTTCAGGACAAGATGTTCCGCCTGCTCGGCCTCAGCGAAGAAGAGGCGCAATATAAATTCGGCTTCCTGATGAACGCCTTCAAATATGGCGCACCCCCTCACGGAGGCCTCGCTTTCGGTTTCGACCGCTGGGTGTCGATTCTCGCCGGACTCGACAGCATCCGCGACACCATCGCCTTCCCGAAGAACAACTCGGGCCGCGACATGATGATCGACGCACCCTCGGAAATCGACCAGAGCCAGCTCGACGAGCTTCACATCGACCTCCGTCCGCTCGACAAAGAATGACCCCGACCCTCAACGACATAGCCTCAGCCATCGAAGAGTTCGCCCCGCTCTCCCTTCAGGAGAAATGGGACAACTCGGGCTGGCAGGTGCGCCCCGACGGCACGCGGGAATGCACAGGTGTTCTGACCTGTGTTGATGTCACCGAAGAGATCGTGGCCGAAGCCCGGCAGCGCGGCTGCAATCTCATTGTGGCCCACCATCCGCTGCTGTTCCACGGTCTGAAACATCTCTGCGGTTCATCGCGCGTCGAGCGCGCGGCAATGCTCGCCCTGCTCGAAGGCGTGGCGATATACTCGTGCCACACCCCGCTCGACAGCTGCCGCGGAGGGCTCTCATGGGCCGTCGCCAAGGCTCTGAACCTCCGCAATGTCGAAGTATTAGCCCCCGATCCGCGCTTCCCCGAAGCCGGATTCGGCGTTGTCGGCGACACTGAAGCCCGGCTGACGCCCGAAACTCTCGTCGCGGAAGCAAAGAAAGCCTGCGACACCGCGACGGCCCGCTGCTCGCGCCCGTCAGGCGCAACCGAAATAAGCCGCGTGGCAATAACCACAGGCGCCGGTGACGACTTCATCGACAACGCCGTCGCCGCCGGAGCACAGGCCTACATAACCTCCGACATCAAACACCACACGTTTGTCGACCGGGCCGACGACATATTTCTGGTCGATCTCTCCCACTACTCTACCGAACAGTGTGCCAAAAGCTTGCTCTGTGAGGTTATTACGAAAAAATTTCCTAACTTTGCAGCCTGTATGAGCGAAATCGAACAGTCGCCCATCGTTTATATGTAATCAACAACAACAGATATGGCTACCGAAACCCAAAAGCCCGAAACCCTCAGCGTAGAACAGCGTCTTAAATCGCTCTATGAGCTTCAGACAATCCTTTCGCAGATCGACCGCATCAAGACAATCCGCGGCGAACTTCCCCTCGAAGTGCGCGACCTCGAAGACAATATCGAAGGCCTCCACACCCGAATCGAGAACTACCGCCGCGAGATCGCCGATCTGAAGTAGAAAACCGCTGCCGAGAAAGAGAAGATCAACGAATCGCAGACAAAGATCGCCAAATACCGCGAACAGCTCGACAACGTGCGCAACAACCGCGAATTCGACCTGCTCAGCAAAGAGATCGAATATCAGACGCTCGAGATTGAGCTCAGCGAGAAACACCTCAACGAGAACGCCCGTCTGATCGACGCCAAGACCACAGAGATAGCCGCCACCGAAGAGACCCTCGCCGACCGCGAGCACGTTCTCGGCGAGAAGAAGACCGAACTCGACGAAATCGTCAGCGAGACCCGTCAGGACGAAGAACTCCTTCGCACGAAGGCCAAAGAACTCGAGACCAAGATCGACGCCCGCACCCTGACCGCTTTCAAACGAATCCGCAAGAACGCCCGCAACGGTCTCGGCATCGTCTATATCCAGCGCAGCGCCTGCGGCGGCTGCTTCAACCGCATTCCGCCTCAGAAACAGGCCGAGATAAAAATGCGCAAGAAAGTCATCGTCTGCGAATACTGCGGCCGAATAATGATCGACCCCGAACTCGCCGGCGTTGAAGAGCCTCAGGCCTGAGCCTAATCCCGCAACAGCATAC
>DBGBEM010000119.1:0-1083 GCA_048477235.1 Muribaculaceae bacterium
GACATAGATGCGCCCCTGGTCGTCGGTCTTGAGCCCCGTCACGTAGAAGTCGCCGATCGAACCGCCCTCCTTGATCTTCATGCGGTAGCCGCCGTAGTCCATGTTCACCTCGTCGATGGTGATCAGGTTGCCGGCCACGTCGCGCGTCCCCTCGGGGACGAGTTCCTTGATCTTGTTGCGGTTCATCGAGAAGTTGACGTTGGTCGACCACGAGAAGTCGCGCCACTTGTTTTTGTAACCCACGACCGCTTCGATACCCCAGTTGTTGACCTTGCCGGCATTGACATAGGCACGTTTATAACCGGTGCTGGGAGGTGCATCGTAGCTGAAGAGCTGGTTATAGGTGTTGGTGTTGTAATAGGTGAAGTCCATCCATATCCTGTTGCCGAGGAACTTGGCGTTCAGACCCGCCTCGAACGACTTGGTGCGCTCGGGCGTGAGGTTGACAGCCGGGGCATAGGAGTCCGACGAAACGATACCGCCGGTCAGCAAGGGGGTGTTCACACCGGTGATGAACCGCTGCGGGGCGTTGCCCACCTCGGCATACGAGCCGCGCACCTTGAGGAACGAAATGCCGGCTTTGGAAAGGTCGGCCATCGACGAGATGACGGCCGAAAGACCCACCGACGGGTAGAAAATGTTCATATGGGGCGTGAAGGCCAGCTGCGAAGCCCACTCGTTGCGCGCCGTCACGTCGAGGTAGACCATGCCGTTATATCCCAGCTGGGCGGTGGCGTAGATGGCCTGAGTCTGGTCGTGGTAGCGGTCGGCGTAGGGTTTGGTCTGCGAGTGGCTCATATCCACGTTGTAGACCGAGAACTTGTTGGCGATGGTGGCCAGGTGGCCCTCGAAGCCTTCGCCGTCGTTCTTGTCGTCGAGAATGCTCGCACCCAGGTTGAACGACAGGGAGAACTTGTCGTCGAAGAAACTCTTGTTGATCGACAGCAGGGCGTCGGCGTAGAGGTTGTTGTGGTGGATCTTGTTGTTCTGGTAGTTACCGTACTCGGAAGCGACCAGCTTGTCGGACGAGGCATAGATCTTGCGCGTATAGTTCATCACCGTGTTGTCGGTGCGCACGCGCCC
>DBGBEM010000120.1:0-5361 GCA_048477235.1 Muribaculaceae bacterium
CGTTATAAAAGGGATTGTCCAGGAGCCTGATTTCGAAGGCTTTTTTATCATCGTAGAGAACAGCCGCATTGACGACATGCTGCCGATGTACCCCTATATGGCCTCATGTATTCTCTACTTCAAGGACCGGCCCATAATCACAGCCGAACCCGACGAAATAGAATCGCTGAAAATAATCTATTCGCTCTTCACACGCTCGACAGGCTCGCGCCTCCCCTATCACCGCATGATGGTCAACTCGCTCTGCGAGGTTCTTTTCTACGAGACTCTCGGCCTCTACACTTCGCGAATGAACCGCACCAACAAGCAGCCCTCGCGCCGCGAAGAGCTGCTGTCGAAGTTTATCTCGCTTGTCGAGAAGAACTTCATGAAGGAACGGACAGTACTTTTCTATGCGAAAAAAATGTGTCTGTCGCCCAAACATCTCTCGACAGTCATTAAGGAAGTCAGCGGCCGCCCGGCAGGCGACTGGATTGACTCTCAGGTCATACTTAAAGCCAAAATGCTGCTGCGCAACACAGGAATGTCGGTTCAGGAGATCAGCGACACACTGAATTTCACCAACCAATCGTTTTTCGGTAAATATTTCAAGCAGAAAACCGGCATGTCGCCGCGCGCTTTCCGCTCTAATCCCGACGCCGATACCCAACAATGAAACGACTGTCAATCCTCATAGCCGCCATAGCGGCCACGATAGCGCTCTTCGCCGAGCCTCCCGCATCGAAAGAGCCGAGCGACGCCTACTATAATCTCGTCGGCGACGCCGACAGCGCCATAGCCCGCGGACAGTGGGCAAAAGCCGAAGAGGCACTTCTGAGCGCAATGCGCTTAGAGCCGTCGAATCCGGGCAACATTATGCTGATGAGCAATCTGGGAATCGTCCAATACAACAGCGGAAAAGACTCGCTGGCTCTGGTCACGCTGACACAGGCCCACGACATAGCCCCACGCTCTGTAACCATTCTCGGCAACCGCGCCCGTGTTCTCATGGCTATGGGGCGCTTCGAAGAAGCCCGCGCCGACTATTCGGCCATCGTTGAGGCCGACTCCACGATGACCGACGCCCGCTTCCACCGCGCCCTGCTCGACCTTAAGGCCGGCCACACCGCAACAGCCCGCGCCGACATCGACTGGCTCAGACGCAACAACCCCGACGACATCAACACCAATCTCGCCGAGGCAACCCTCGCCTCGGCCGAAGGCGACTTCGCCGCCTCAGTTATCGCCTACACAAAGGTTCTGAATATCGACAAGCAGCCCGAATACTATGCCGAACGCGCGTTTGGCTACCTTATGACCGACCGCCCCGACGATGCCGCCGAAGATATAGCCGCCGGACTCGAGCTCGATCCCACCGACGCGCAGCTCTACCTATATCGCGCGATGCTGAACCGCGCCCGCTTCCGTCCCGAAGATGCGCGGGCCGACGCCCGCGAGGCGCTGCGTCTCGGCGCCGACCCGCGCGAAGTCGAGCCGCTGCTACGTTAATATCACGCCGTCAGAGCGTTATAACGCCTGTTTCCGTATCTCAGTTTTTTCCACTACCTTTGCGAAGATGAATCTGGCTCTTCTTAGACAAAACAGCGAGACCGACACCGAACGTCGGCGCGTGCGCCCGACCCGGCGCCGCTATAAGAAGGAGGTCTTCTCCGTCGACTGGCGTGAGGCTTTCACGCCGGTTCTGTTCATGCTCACTCTGGCGCTGGCCGGCCTGCGTTTTTATCCGGCTCTGGTTCTGATCGCCATAATCCTTATAAACAGGCTGATTAAAAACCGCTACGACTTCGTCATAATGCTCGGCATCATGGCTACGTCGCGCGCGTTCATCCCCGACGATCTTCTGCCGGTCAAGATTTTCGACCTTGTTCTGGTGGTAGCCCTCTTCGCGCTTTTCTTTTATCGTAAAGACCTGCTGACAAAACAGGTAACGATACTTTCGCTGGCCTATACGGCTATTCTGGCCGTGTTCATGTTCATGAGCCCCGAACTGCTGTCGATTCAGCTGCTGACATTCCGCGAATATGCGTCGATACTCTGTTTCGTCGTGCCGATGTTCGTGTTTGCCAACCGAGATTTCTCGATGAAGGAGTTCATGAAGCGAGTGCTTCTCTACGCCCTGATAATCTGCGCGTTCTATGCTGTCGACGGAATTATCCTCAACGGCTGGCTTCTCATTCCGGCCGACGCCGGCGCGCCGTTCCCGTCGACATTCGACCATCCCCTGATCTCGCCTTTCGTATTCTATTTTCCGCGCAAATATCCGGCCGCGCTCTACATTCTGATAGTGGCTACCTACGGCCTTGCGCGCTACTACAGGTTCAGATGGTGGCAATGGCTCATAGTTGTCAGCTGTCTGCTCGTTGTCAGAACGATAACCATAATCGCGGCAGTTGTTCTGACTTATGTCATCTTTCAGGGCAACTTCCGCCAGTTCATGAAGAACTTTTTTCTGGCCTTCATAGCGATATTCGTGCTCTACGTGGTCGACAGCGCTACGGGGCGCCATCTGCGTGTGGCCTCCCACGTCCAGCAGGTCGCCGAAGTGTTTGTTGCCGAAGACGACGAAGATCTCGCCGAATTCGGGTCGACGCGAATGGCCCAGATTCTTCCCAAATACGAATATCTCGTCAGCAACGACAAGCTCTGGACAGGTCTCGGATTCCTCCACAACGAGAAATCGACCTCGGCACGCTACATGATCTCGAACGACCTCTACTCCGACATCTCGCAGAGCGAGGAATCGGTTGGCGCCGCCACGGAAGTCACGCAGTTCAACACCGTGATTCATATCGGACTCATCGGCTTCGCTATCCAGACCCTTTACTTTCTCAGTGTGTTCTTCGTTATGAAGCGCGCCCGGGTTCGCGACGCCTATTTCTACCTGTCGACACTGCTCTGCGCCTCGGTGATGGGACTGGGCGGTTTTGCCGGACTGATACGCCACGACGGACTGATATGGGTTGCCATAGCGCTCGGCCTGACACTGATGCAACACCGCCGCGGCATCGACGAAGGCCCCGAGCTCGAAGAGGAAACCGACTCTGAAACTACAGCTGTGGCAGAAGCAGACACGACACGATAAATTCCATTCTCAATTTTGCGGGAGTGACGGATTTTTCGCTATCTTTGCCGTTATGAACGACGACATGATAGATAAGAAAGCCAGGGAAGTTTTCGATATGGTCGCTGCGCGTGCGACCGACGACGACATGCGCCGCCTGCGCGACGCTTTCAGCCTTGCCCGCGAAGCCCACGCCTCGCAGTTCCGAAAAGGGGGCGACCCTTATATCCTCCACCCTATTGCTGTGGCCGCCATTGTGGCCGGAACTCTCTGCCTCGATGTCAACTCTGTCATAGCTGCCTTTCTCCACGATGTTGTCGAAGACACCCCGGTAACAATCGACGAGATCCGCGACCGCTTCGGCGACGACGTGGCCTCGATTGTCTCTGTTGTCACAAAGCCACAGAAAGACCATTACGACGCCACAAAACAGGTCGACAACTACCGGCAGATGCTCGCATCGCTCAAAGACGACGTGCGCCCGATCCTCGTGAAGCTTGCCGACAGGCTCCATAATATGCGCACTCTCGCCGATATGCGCCCCGACAAACAGATGAAGATCGCCGGAGAAACCGACTATCTCTATGCGCCGCTGGCAACCCGGCTGGGTCTCTACGATATCAAGACCGAGCTTGAGAATCTGAGTTTCAGATTCCGCTGTCCCCACGAATTTGAAGAGATAACGTCGCTGATCCAGCGCGACCGCGACGCCCAGCGCATAAGGCTCGACCGCTTCAACGACCAGCTCCGCGAAGTGCTCAAAAGCGCCGGCATAAAGGCAACGGTGTTTACCGAATACCGCCGGCCTTACAGCGTGTGGCGCAAAATGCACAAATATGGCGACGACTTCAACCACCTCAAATACCGCCACTTCACCGAGATAATTTTTCCGTCGCGCGAGCCTGTGGTCTCCGACAAGGAGATGGCTCTTCGCGTCTACTCCGCCCTTACCGACCGCTTCAAGGAGAAGCCCGGAGGAATTTCGAACTACATCGACTCGCCTAAAGAGAACGGCTATCAGAGCTTCCATGTAAAACTGCTGCCTGATTTCGGGCGCTGGCAGGAGGTGCACATAGCCTCTGACAAGATGTATCACGACTCGGCTCTCGGCTGCGTTGCGAACCGCAACGAACAGTGGCTCGAGAAATTCCGCGAAGTGCTCCGCGACATCCCCGAGGACGGGCGCGACGGCTCAGCCTTCATCGCCGACGTCGTTGCCTCGTTCTACAACGACGACATCATGACATTCACCTCGGCGGGCACGCCGGTTGTCCTGCCCCAGCGCTCCACGGTTCTCGATTTCGCCTACGAGGTCGACGAAGCACTTGGCTCTCACGCCAAATATGCCCGCATAAACGGTTTTCTGTCGTCGATAAAAGCCCCTCTCCGCCGTGGCGACGTCGTCGAAGTGTTCACCGACGAAAAAGTCAGTCCGTCAGCCGACTGGCTCAATGCCGTTACAACCTATAAGGCCCGGAAAGCCGTCTCGGACTATCTCGTCTCACAGCCCCGGCCGCGCTACGACCGATGTCCACACTGCCTTCCGATTCCCGGCGAAGAAGTCATCGGCTTTTTCAACCATAAGGGCGACATTACGCTTCACAAGCGCGACTGTCCGACAGCCGTCAGCATGGCCTCGCAGTTCGGCGACTCGATAGTGTCGGTCGACTACGAGCCCGACCAGACGCTCTATCCGGTCACGATTGAAGTTACGGCCGTAGACCGTTTCCATCTTTTCATCGATCTTGTCGACACTATCAGCAACACTCTCAACCTCGCTATCGACACCATAACAACAACCACGACCGACTCAATAGTGAAGTGCCGTATCTCTTTCGGCATCCACAGTTTCGGCGAGCTCCAGACCATAATCCATCACATCGCACTGATCGACGGAGTCGACGAGGTCAAGCGTCTTGTCTGAGTTACGGTTAAACCAAATGGCGTTTCGGTTGTCTATACCAATAAAGCAACCATTAAATTCCACAGTTATGAAAGGAATAATCCGCATCGCAGCTATAGCGCTGACTTCAGTCGCAATGATATGTCTACCGCTGACAGCCAACGCCGACCGCCATCAGGGCGCACGCGGCGGAGGACGCCCTGGAGTTACAGCCTCACGAGGGGGCAACCACGGGAACCACGGCGGTAAGAACGACCGGCCCGGAAAGAACCACGACAAAGGATACCGACCCGGTAAGAACGACCGGCCCGGAAAGAACCACGATAAAGGATACCGGCCCGGAAAAAATGACCGGCCCGGAAAGAACCACGACAAAGGTTACCGACCCGGTAAGAAC
>DBGBEM010000121.1:0-1455 GCA_048477235.1 Muribaculaceae bacterium
CGGCGGGCTGATCATCCCCGACACGGCGAAGGAGAAACCGCTGGCAGGTAAAGTAGTTGCTGTGGGCCCCGGTACTTCGGAGGTCAAGATGGAAGTCAAGGTCGGTGACCAGGTACTTTACGGCAAGTATGCCGGGCAGGAGATTCAGGTCGACGGCGTGGATTACCTGATCATGAAGCAGAACGATATTTTGGCGATTATCTGACGATAACAGGTTGTTCTGACCTCGAAATTTTTACATTCCCTCTGAAAATCCCCTTGAAAAGGGTGGCTTCGGGGATAAGCTTATGAACGAATATAAAATATAAAGTTATGGCAAAAGATATCAAATATAATGTTGAGGCGCGCGAACTGCTCAAGGAGGGTGTCGATGCGCTGTCGAACGCAGTGAAGGTGACGCTGGGCCCCAAAGGCCGCAACGTGATCATCGACAAGAAATTCGGTGCGCCGCAGATCACCAAGGACGGTGTGACGGTGGCCAAGGAGGTGGAGCTTGAAGACGCTTTCGCCAACATGGGTGCCCAGATGGTACGCGAGGTCGCCTCGAAGACCAACGACGATGCCGGCGACGGTACGACGACTGCCACGGTGCTCGCACAGTCGATCATCGGCGTAGGCCTGAAGAACGTGACGGCCGGTGCCAACCCGATGGATCTGAAGCGCGGCATCGACAAGGCCGTGGCCAAGGTGGTCGAGTCCCTGCGCAAGCAGAGCCAGGAGGTGGGTTCGGATTTCGATAAGATCGAGCAGGTGGCCACCATCTCGGCCAACAACGACGAGACGATCGGTAAGCTGATCGCCGAGGCGATGGCGAAGGTCAACAACGAAGGTGTGATCACCGTCGAGGAAGCCAAGGGCACCGAGACCCATGTGGAGGTCGTAGAGGGTATGCAGTTCGACCGCGGTTATATTTCGGCTTACTTCATGACCGATCCCGAGAAGATGGAGGCACAGCTCGAGAAGCCCTACATCCTGATTACCGACAAGAAGATTTCGACGATGAAGGAGCTGATGGGCGTGCTCGAGCCGGTGGCGCAGAGCGGCCGTTCGCTGCTGATCATCGCCGAGGACGTGGACGGCGAGGCGCTGTCGGCGCTCGTTGTCAACAAGCTGCGCGGTACGCTGAAGATCGCCGCCTGCAAGGCTCCGGGCTTCGGTGACCGCCGCAAGGAGATGCTCGAGGATATCGCCATCCTGACGGGTGCTACGGTGATCTCGACCGACAAGGGTATGAAGATGGAGGATACCGACCTTTCGATGCTCGGTACGGCGGACAAGGTGACGCTCAACAAGGAGAACACTACGATCGTCGACGGTGCCGGCAAGAAGGAGGAGATCGCAGCCCGTGTTGCTCAGATCCGCTCCTCGATCGACAAGGCTACGTCGGATTACGACAAGGAGAAGCTTCAGGAGCGTCTGGCCAAATTGGCCGGCGGTGTGGCCGTACTCTATGTG
>DBGBEM010000122.1:0-7102 GCA_048477235.1 Muribaculaceae bacterium
TCGAGGTCAACGCCATCGGAATTCCTATCGGCCTCGCTCTTCTGAAGATGGGCAACGCCGAAAAGGGTGTTACCGCCGACGGAGGCAAAAAGCCGAGCGCATGGCTGCCCGTTCTGAACGCCCTGAAAGAGCCTGTTGCATGGGTGCCTATCGTAGCGGTGATTCTCGTGTTGCTCGGTGTCGAATGGCCCGACTACCTCAACCCGTCATTCGACCTTATCAAAGGCGCCAACGCCTCGTGTGCGGTATTCGCCGCCGGTATAACCCTGTCGTCGGTCAAGATCCAGATAAACTGGCAGGCCTGGGCAGGTGTGATCCTGAAACTTATCGTGATGCCTCTGGCAATCCTCGTTGTCGGCCTGCTCTGCCACATGGATCCGACGAACCTGAAGATGCTCGTTGTCTGCGCGGCCCTTCCGCCTGCCTTCTCGGGCATTATCATCGCCAGCCGCTACAACACCTACGTGGCAACCGGCACGAGCTCGCTGTTCCTCTCCGTTATCTGCTTCATGTTCATGTGCCCGATATGGATAGCCATAACCGAAGCCTGCATAACGAGATTCTACTGATAAATTCTAATTCATTTCTGTCAAATTTCCAGACTCAGCGTGAGCCGCCATTGAACGGCGGCTCACGCCTTATTTCCACCCGATTTCATGGCCAGACAGATTATTGACGGCTGCACGGCAGCCACCCATGTGGCCTACGCACTGAGCGATGTAGCCACGATATATCCCATCACTCCCATAGCCGAGATGGGTCAGACAGCCCAGCAGTGGGGCCTCGTCGATGGACGCAAGAACCTCATGGGGCAGATTCTCGACGTGCGCGAGATGGAGAGCGAGCTCGGAGCGGCCGGAGCCACCCACGGCGCTCTCCGCGCCGGAGCCCTCGCCACGACGTTCACCTGCTCGCAGGGACTCGCGCTGATGTTCCCGAATATGTTCAAGATAGCCGGCGAACAGCTTCCGGCGGTTTTCCATGTCGGCTCGCGCTCTTTGGCAAGCCACGCCCTGTCGATTTTCGGCGACCATCAGGACGTGATGGCCTGCCGCGCGACCGGCTTCGCCGTGCTGGCGTCGGCCAACGTTCAGGAGACGATGGATCTCGCGCTTGTCGCCCACCTCGCCGCCATCGACGGCTCGATGCCTGTTGTCCATCTCATGGACGGCTGGCGCACCTCCAACGAGATGTCGACCATTGAGATGATCGACTACGAGGATATGCGCAGCCTTGTCGACTGGGAGAAAGTAGCCGATTTCAGGCGCCGGGCGATGAATCCCGAGACCCCCGACCTCCACGGGTCGGCCCAGAATCCCGACGTCTTCTTCCAGAACCGCGAGGCGTGTAACAGCGCCTACGCCGCTTTCCCCGCGATAGTCGGCACCGCCATGAAGCGCGTTGGCGACCTGACAGGACGCCATTACGGCCTCATAGACTATCATGGCGCCCCGGACGCCGAATACGTCATGGTGGCGATCGGCTCTTCGACGATGGTCGCCGCCGAGGCTGTCGACTGGCTCAATGCGCGCGGCGCAAAGACGGGGCTGCTGACCGTCAGGCTCGTTCTCCCATTCCCCGCCGGAGAATCTGTCAGGCTTCTGCCTCCGACAGTAAAGGGGATTGCCGTCATGAACCGCACCAAAGAGCCGGGAAGCAGCGCCGAGCCGCTGACGCTCGACGTCATGGCCGCTCTCTACGGCCGCGCAGGCGCTCCAGCCGTCTATAACGGCCGCTACGGCCTGTCGAGCAAAGATTTCACCCCCTCGATGGCCGCAGCCATCTTCGAAGCTATGGCTGCCGGAAAGCTCGGTAAGGATTTCACTGTCGGGATCAACGACGACGTCACGCATCTGTCAGTCGATGTGACAAAGTCCATCGACACTTCTGTTCCGGGCGAATATCAGGCTGTCTTCTACGGAATCGGATCGGACGGCACTGTCAGCTCGACAAAGCTCGCCGCCGGAATCATAGGCGGAAGCGCCGGACTATATGCCCAGGCTTTTTTCTCATATTCGGCAAAGAAATCCGGAGGCTATACAATCTCTCAACTGAGGTTCGCCAAGAATCCGATAACGAGCGCCTACGGCATCGAGCACGCCGACTATATCGGATGCAACAAAGACAGCTATATAACGCGCTACCATATGCTCGACACGGCCCGCGAGAACGCGGTCTTCGTGCTCAACACCCCTCTGACGGGCGACGCGCTTGCCGCGAAACTGCCGCCTGCCGTCAAGCGCCGCATTGCCCGGCTCAATCTGAAGTTCTATACCATCGACGCCGCCGCCATAGCCGCCGCCAACCGACTCGGAGTCAGAATCAACACGATCATGATGACCGTGTTCCTCTATCTGAGCCGTGTCATTCCCTTCGAGGAGGCAAAAGCGGCTCTGGCCGAACAGGTAAGACAGCGCTATATGCACGCCGGAGGCGCCGACGTGGCCAATAATCTCAAAGCTATCGACGACACTATATCGGGGCTCAGAGAGGTCAGCTATCCGGCGTCGTGGGCCGACGAGCCCGATCAGTTCCCCGTAGAGAAAACCGGAGTCGACTTCATCGACAGAATAGCGCGCCCCTGCCTCGACCTTCAGGGCGACAGGCTGCCGGTGTCGCTCTTCGCGCCCGACGGGCATATTCCGGCCGGAACAACGGCATGGGAAAAACGCTGTATCGCGCTCGAAGTACCGCGCTGGAACCCTGACAAATGCATTCAGTGCACCGAGTGTTCGCTGGTATGCTCCCACGCCTCTATACGCCCGCTGCTTCTCGACAGCGCTGAAGCGGCAAAAGCTCCGGCCGGTTTCACCACCCTTGCCGCCAAAAACGGAGAGGCTCTGAAGCCCTACAGGTTCAGAATCCAGGTGTGGTCACGCGACTGCACGGGGTGCGCGTCGTGTGCTACAATCTGCCCTGGGCACGCCCTCACGATGATGCCTGCTGCGGGCGAAATCGCCGCTCAGACACCTCTCGAGCAATGGGCCGAAAAGAATGTCACCTATAAGGAGAATGTCATAGACCGTTTCTCAATCAACGGAAGCCAGTTCATGCAGCCCCTTATGGAGTTCTCGGGAGCCTGCGGCGGATGCGGCGAAACGCCCTACGTCAAACTGCTGACGCAGCTCTTCGGCGACAGAATGCTGATTGCCAACGCAACCGGCTGCTCGTCAATATGGGGAGGCGACTACCCGAGCAATCCCTATTGCGCCAATGCGAAAGGGCATGGGCCGGCGTGGGCGAACTCGCTCTTCGAAGACAACGCCGAATTCGGATTCGGCATTGCGGCAGCTGTCGAACAGCGGCGCAAACGCCTGCTCGATGCCGCCGGAAGACTCGCCACGGCAGCTGACGCCACCGTAGCCCGGGCGGCGAAAGCATATATCGGAGCCTTCGACGACCCCGACGCCTCAGGCACGACAGGGCGCGCTCTGGTCGAGGCTATCGAGGGCGCCGGACTGACCGACAGCGACGCTCGGGCTGTCACAGGCGACGCCGGAATGCTGCGCAGCAAGACAGTCTGGGCCATAGGCGGCGACGGCTGGGCCTACGACATCGGCTTCGCCGGACTCGACCATGTTCTCGCCTCGGGGCAGAACATCAACATTCTCGTGCTCGACACCGAATGTTATTCGAACACCGGCGGCCAGACATCGAAAGCGACGCCAATGGCCTCGACAGCCAAATATTCGCCGCTGGGCAAGACGACGTTCAAGAAAGACCTTGCACGCATGATGATGACCTACGGCAACATATATGTGGCCACCGTAGCCCTCGGGGCCAACTATTCCCAGACCATCACCGCCATGCGCGAGGCCGAGGCTTATCCCGGACCGTCGATAATCGTGGCCTACTGCCCCTGCATCAACCACGGAATACGCACCGGCATGTCGCATTCCATCGTCGAGGAACGCGATGCCGTCCGCGCCGGCTACTGGCCTCTGATGCGCTACAACCCGTCGGCCGCAGAGCCGCTGACCGTAGACTGCGCCGCCCCCGACGGAAAGCTGATCGACTATATCAACAATGAAAACCGCTACGCCGACCTGCGCATGATTTCGCCGACCGACGCCGACCGCCTGCAGCCCTTGCTTCAGAAGCGCCTCTACAGTGTCTTCACGAATCTGACTGCCTCGGTCAAGCTGCCACCGGTTCTCGGTTAGACATGTTCGCACCGCCTGTCGGGGACTGAACCTGACGGAGCGGTGCGGCGTTGTTGTTATAAAGGATGTAAAACATGGAACGTATCGTTGTTATAGGCGGAGGATTCGCCGGACTGAATTTCATCAAGCATATCGACCGTAAACGGTTTGAAGTCATTGTCGTTGACCGCAATAACTACCACAGCTTCCCGCCGCTGTTCTATCAGGTGGCGTCGGCCGGCCTCGAACCGGCCTCGATCTCTTTTCCCTTCCGTCGCGAGATGCGCAAGAAGCGCATAAAGGGGGTGAAATATAACTATGGCTGCGTGAAGACGATCGACCTCGCCCGTCGGTGTGTTGTCACCCAGTTCGAGACCGTGCCGTTCGACAAGCTCGTCATTGCCGCCGGGACGACCAATAACTTTTTCGGCAACACAGGCCTGAAGGAACATGTCTACACACTGAAATCGACCTCCGAAGCTCTACGCTGCCGCAACGCCGTTCTCGAAAGGCTCGAACGGGCGTCGGTTTCGTCCGACCCTCAGGAGCGCAGGCGCCTGCTGACCTTTGTCGTCATCGGGGGAGGGCCCACAGGGGTAGAGATGGCCGGCGCGCTCGGCGAAATGAAGCGCTATATAATAAAGCGCGAATATCCGGGAATCAGGCCCGAAGAAGTGCGGATCATCCTTCTCGAAGGGTCGCCGTGTCTGTTAGGGGCAATGAGCGCAAAAGCGCAGCACGACGCCTTGCGCGACTTAGGCTCGCTGATGGTCGACGTCAGGCTCGGCACACTTATGAAAAACTACGAAGACGGGGTTATAACTCTCGCCGACGGCACCACTATAGATTCAGAAACCGTTATCTGGACGGCCGGAATAACCGGGACACCTTTTGAAATCGTGGGATCAGATCTCAGACAAGGGCCCGGAGGACGGTTTGTGACCGATGACTGCTGCCGAGTCGAGGGCGCCGAAGGGGTCTATGCTCTGGGCGACATCGGCATCCACATCACCGACGACCATCCGCGCGGACTGCCTCAGCTTGCTCAGGTGGCCATCCAACAGGGCGTCTATCTCGCGAAATGCCTCAGCGCCGGAAAATTCGAGCGGCCGTTCCGTTATAAAGACAAGGGAACCATGGCGACCATCGGGCGCAATCGCGCCGTCGTCGACATGGGCCGTATCCACGTCGGCGGCCTCGCGGCGTGGCTGATGTGGATGTTTGTCCATCTCATGTCGCTGCTCGGAATGAGAAACCGCGTCATTGTGCTGATAAACTGGATCTGGAGTTACTTCACCTTCAACACCTCCCTGCGCCTGCTGATAATCGCAGCCCGACTGCCACGCCGGCGCGGCCCCGAGGAATAGCCACCCCGGCCGGAGTTTTTTCGCACGGGTCGGAATGTTTTCGCAGAATTTAAGCTATATTTGCGTCGGACATCCGCCGGAGCCAGCCGTAGAGACGGCGCCACGGCTTCGCGGGCGGCTAATACCATGACACAATTACAGCGATAACTATGGACAGGATTTTAAGTAATGTAGAGAGAGTCTACAACAATGGCGCGACTCATCGGTTTCCGACCAATGTGCCGTATGTCACGGTCGACAATTTTCCGAAATTAGGCAAGCTTGCCGCGATGAGATTTCTGGAGTGGGTCAGCGACAACCCCGAGGGCGTGATCAGCCTTCCGACGGGAAAGACTCCGGAATATTTCATCGAATGGGTCAGGCGTGCGCTCGAGCGGTGGGACAGCGCCGAGGGGCGCCAAATGCGCGAGGAAAGCGGGCTGACCGTAGACCGCCGGCCCGACCTCAGCGGCCTGCGCTTCGTGCAGATCGACGAGTTCTATCCCATCGATCCCCGGCAGCACAACAGCTTTTATAATTACGTTCAGAAATATTATGTCGGAGGATTCGGACTCGACCCGAAGAGAGGTCAGTTTATCAACTGCGATGAGATTCCTCTTCCGGGAGGCCGCAGTTTCACGGAGGTGTTCGCCGGCGGAGCTGTCGATCTGGGGCTTCGCTACCGTGAGCCGAAAAGCCGGGCAGAAGAGCTTCAGCAGCAATCGATATTCATGATCGACGACTGGTGTGCGGCCTACGAGCAGCGCATCCGCGACATGGGGGGCATAGGATTCTTCTTAGGCGGCATAGGCCCCGACGGACATATCGCGTTCAACACGCGCGGCAGCGACCCCCATTCGACCACACGCCTGACCCACACCAATTTCGAGACCCAGGCCGCTGCGGCCGGTGACCTCGGCGGAATCGAGGTATCGCGCACAAAGCCGGTAATCACTATCGGACTCGACACGATAACCTATAACAAAGACTGTGTGGCGATAATCTTTGCCGCCGGCGAGGCGAAAGCAGGGGTCGTAGCCGATGCCCTTGAGAAAAAGCCGTCGAACCTCTATCCGGCGTCGGTTCTGTCACGGCTGCCGAACGCCCGTTTCTATCTGACCCGCGGCGCGGCGTCGATGCTCCACGAGTCGGTCTACGACTACTACACCTCAGGCCCCTGGACTCAGGAAAAGACCGACCGCGCCGTGCTCGAATACTGCAACCGCGCGGGCAAATATGGCGACAAGGTGAACGTCGATGAGCTTCGCCGCGACGAATATTGCAGCATGATTCCCGACCTCGGCGAAAACACCGTTCAGTCGGTCATCGACTCGCTCAGACATAAGATCGAACTCGGCACTGCGCAACTGAGCAACCAGATGTTCTTTCACACCGGCCCCCATCACGACGACATCATGCTCGGATTTCTGCCCCACATCCACCGCATCTCGCGCAACGAGACCAACAAGTCGCACTTCGCTGTGATGACCTCGGGCTTCAACGCCGTCACCAACGACTTCCTTGTCGACGCCCTGACCGACACCCTGCGCTTTATCGAAGAGGGGCGCATCGAGATGCTCCGCTATCCCGACTTCTTCGAGAAAGGTTATAAGC
>DBGBEM010000123.1:0-1309 GCA_048477235.1 Muribaculaceae bacterium
GCGGCAGACATAATCCCGGCAAAAATGGCGCGTTCGCTGCCCGTCCAGATAAAAGAATCGGAAACAGTTTCGATGCTCGACAACGTCGTAAATACTACTGATAATGACCCCGAGAGTTTTACCTCCGTCCGCGACTCACTCATTCTTGAGATGCTCTATGCCACCGGAATGCGCTGTTCGGAGCTGACCGACCTGCGTGACGACGCTGTCGACACCGCGTCGGCCACAATGCGCGTCATCGGCAAACGCCGCAAAGAGCGTGTCATTCCCTTCGGGCGCCCCCTTGCCGGAGCCATCGACAACTACCGGCAGCTGCGCAGTCAGATCGCCGACTCTGAAACCCCCTCGCTATTTGTCAGCCTCCGCGGCCGTCCGATGAACCGCCGCTCGGTCTACACAATAGTCCACAACGCGATGACTGAAGCCGGAATACATGCTTCGCGGCTAAGTCCTCACGTCATGCGCCACTCGTGCGCTACCGATATGCTGAACAACGGAGCCGACCTCAACACCGTCAGCCGTCTGCTCGGCCACGCTTCACTCGCAACAACTCAGATATATACGCATCTGACCTATCGTGACCTTCAAACTAATTATGAACACGCGCATCCACGCGCAAAAAAGAAAGGAAACAACTATGGAACTTAACATCAAAGCCATCCACTTCGACACAAACGAACGTCTCGAACAGTTCATTGCCAAAAAAGCAGATAAACTCGAGCGACGCTATCCCGCCGCAACCCTCATGGAAGTAACCCTGAAAGTCGTCAAGCCCGAAACGGCGATGAATAAAAACGCCATCGTAAAAGTTACAATTCCTCAGAAAAACGAGATGGTCGCCGATAAGACCGCCGACACCTTCGAAGAGGCTGTAGACCGCTGCCTCGACGCTATCGAACGCCAGCTCGAGAAAAACAAAAACGGCAAATAATGCGTCACTGAAGATAGAATTTCGGCGAAAAATTTGTAACTTTGCGCCGTCCAAAAAATTTCTGTCTTACTAACCAACAAAATCATGGTAGATTATAAATCGCTCGGTCTTGTCAACACCCGCGAGATGTTCAAAAAGGCCATCAATGGCGGATATGCCATTCCTGCCTTCAACTTCAACAACATGGAGCAGCTTCAGGCTATCATCAAAGCTGCCGCTGAAGAGAAATCGCCCGTAATCCTTCAGGTCTCGAAAGGCGCCCGCAACTATGCCAACCCCACCCTTCTGCGTTACATGGCTCAGGGTGCAGTTGCCTACGCCAAAGAACTCGGCTGGGAGAATCCCCAGATTGTTCTCCATCTCGACCATGGCGACAGC
>DBGBEM010000124.1:0-9631 GCA_048477235.1 Muribaculaceae bacterium
CTCTTATCGCGAACTGCCATGTCGAAGGTTCGATCGAGGCAACGGAAAATCCCCGCAGGGGCGGCGGCCCGAAAGCAGGCGGCATTGTCGGAAATCTCGCTCCCGATTATTCGGCTCTCAATCCCGACAACGAACAGACTGAACCGGCAGGCCCCGCTGTTAAGAACTGCTATGTTGATCTCACTTCACTGAGCTATACCGGCCAGACTTCGGCGAGCGAGCAATATCCCGGACAGAACGACACCATGCACCGCATCGTCGGCGCTTCGGTTGCAAATGCCGAACCTGATGTTATTGACTACGACAGCGAGTATAATCCCGTTTACGGCGATCCCCGGGAACCCGATGCAGGCCTCGAAGGCAACTATGCCGTCGCTTCGCTGAACCGCGTGTCCGACAAAATCGACGATGCCCTGACATCTACAGAAGGCAAATCGGTTGCCTCGGAAGATACTTCGGTCGACTTTTTCACAGGTATGGGCTGGAAATACGGCAACGACGCCGATAACCCGTGGAACCAGACCGGCGACGCCAGTCATCCCGAACTCTATTTCGAAGGGGGACTGCTGACGGTGACTCCCGCTGTTGCCACAGTCGAGGCCGGCAGCGAAATCACGTTCTCGCTCAGCCTCCACGGAGCTGAGCTTACCGAAGAGCTTCTCGAAGGTTTCGCTTTCGAAATTACCGACGAGACAGTGGCCGAAGCCGGCGATATGGAGTTTGACGGAAAAGCAATCAATATCGCTGTCAAAGGTCTCGTCGAGGGTTCGACGAAGATCACTTTCAGCCTTAACGGCAAACAGGCCGAGGCCGAGTTGACCGTTGTCAGAAATGAAAACTCGATAACCGAAATCAATGGTGACAGGGGTGCCGCTATCAGCTACGTCAACCACATTGCTCGCTGCGAGGGAAGCCGGCTGAGCGTCTATAATGCCGCCGGCTCGCTGCTACGTCAGGGTCGCGACGCGGTCAGTCTTGCCGACCTTCCCGCCGGAATCTACATCGTGGCAACCGACAGCGCATCTCTGAAAGTTGTCAGATAACTCTCACTTCATTCATCATCAACGAAAAAGCCGACGCCCAGCGCCGGCTTTTTCAATGCCTTGAAACAATGGAATTTATTTCGTTGACCAGCCTGTTCCTCCGGCCAATATATTGTAGACCGATGAGGGGAGATACGGCTTCAATTTAGCATAACTTACGAAAACGTCAACATAGCTGCATCTTCCCTGATAAAAGATGAATGACAAACCGGTCTTTTCGGGACGGATGGCATCCGGAATACTGATCCCATTTCCGTTTCGAATCCACTCATAAATTCCGTCCTTCTGAGCTGATGCCTTTATCAGGGCAGATATTTCCTTTCCATACTGCGAAGCTACATTGTCGGTATAGTTCGAAGGATCCAGAGCTGAGATCAAAGTTATCTCAGTGCGGTTCCAAGCAGCCTGATTTCTTGGAATGGTTATCCATTTAGTATAGCCATCGCAACCATTACCCTGCATATTGAAATTCGTAAGCTCAAAGCAGATCCATTTGTTACATGAAAGGTAGGGCTTAACAGATATTTCGCGAATGGCAGGCATGTGACCGTTTTCTATGTCTAAAGCAGATTCAGGAACTGAAGACACGACTTTCCAGCTATTACTGGGAGTTGTCAGCTTATTGATTTCTTTTTTAATATCGGAAGTGCCGTATTCGCCGAGTAGTGCGTTTACGATCAGCGCCTGAATCTCTTCGACACGGCTTTTGTGATTATCCATCTCGGCTGTGGCTCCGCTTCCTCCTGTCCCTGCAAGTCGAATGTCGGTGGGCCATTTTATGTCAATGTCGTAGCTGATGTAATTTATATACTCATCCGGATCGTTTCCGACATATTTAAGCACTACATTCTTCTTTATGGTGGAATATGTGTCACGACCGAGTGCGTTCGGTAATCCGGTCGAGGCTTTTACAAGAGAAGTGCGTGTTTTCGATTTACCGCCTGTCCGGCGCTGTGCTGCTGCGTCTACAGAGGCAGTGGCCATGACGATGACGAGCAGATACGACAGAATCTGTTTGATTTTCATTGGATAAAATTTAAGGTAAGAGAATGCGGCAATACAGCCGTTGATTGTGGATTTATTTGTTTTTGCGGAGGTCGTCTTCGCGTTCGCGACGCAGTTTGTCGCGGCGCTTGAGGAAGAATCGCAGGGCGATAATGCAGACGAGGGTTGCACCGATTATGCCGAAGTAGTAGATGTAGTTCCCGGCAAAGAATTCAGCGCGGCCTATGTAGCACATCACAAGCAGATATGCGGCAAGAATGGCCGGAATAACGTTGTAGCGCTTCATTAGGCGGGCAGTTCTTCGGGATAGACTTTATAGGGGGAGGTTTCGGGGTTGAAACGTCCCCCTTCGAGGTAGTTGTAGATTTTCAGGCACGCCCAGGCGTCGATTACTGCGTAGGCCTGCTGGGCGGAAGTCAGCTTCGAAGCTTCCCAGTTGCTGAGGCGCTGGCCTTTCGAGATGCGTCGGTTGAAAAGGATGGCGTAGATGCGCTGGAGCGAGCAGTCGGCAATCTTGAACCGGCCGACATATTTCTGGAGGTCGAGGAATCCGGCCGGCTCGAACTGACCGTTACGGTGCATGACGAAGAAGTCGTCTTTAAGCGAAAGACCGATTTTCCTGACATTGCCGTTCTCGATGAACCTGCGCAGCGATTCGGGGAATCCGATTTTGTTGAGGCGGAAAAGGTAGCCGTGGGTGTCGGTGGATATCTGCATCAGGGCCACGGGATTTCCGGGCCCTTTGCGGAAGGTGGGCTTTGTTTCGGTGTCGAACCCGACAATTGTCTCCCGTTCAAGTTCGGCTATGGCTTTGTCAGCGGCCTCGACTGTATCGATCACGGTTATAGTGCCGTCGAAAGTGACGGTGTCGAAGTCGTGGATAGTTTCTTTGGCTATGGATATGTTGTAGGGCTTGGCCTGTTCAGAATTCATGGCACAAAGGTAGGCAATTATAGCCGAATGTCCCAAGCAATTAATGAAAATCACATTCGGGCGTCTTCATCGAGGGCACGTCGAGATAGAAGGCGTCGGGGAAATGGCGGCTCAGGTATCGGGCAATGAAGCCGTGGGTGTCGGCCGCGATGGGAGCGTCGTTGTCGAAGTGGGTATTGTAGAGAACTCCGGCGAGTTGGATCCCGCGGGTCTTGATGGCTTCGAGCGCCAGGATGGTGTGGTTTATCGAGCCGAGCTTGGCGTTTACGACGAGGATCAGCGGCAGGCGCCGTGATGCCACATAGTCTATGGCGAAGAAGTCGTCGGTAATAGGAACCATGAGTCCGCCGGCGCCTTCGATGAGAACTGTGTCGAATCGACGCTGGAGCTCGTCGGAAGCGCGGTCGATGACGCCGAGGTCTATCTCACGCCCGTCGATTCGGGCGGCAAGCTGCGCCGAGGCCGGATAGCTGAAAATAACGGGGGCTGTCAGCCCTTCGCGGTCTTCGTCGAAAAGATGCCCGACGGTCAGCGCGCGGTGAAGCTCGATGTCTTCGCTGCGGCCGACATTGCCTGTCTGGATGAATTTCTGGGTGATGACGGTCTGCCCTTCGGCAGCCAGTCGGTTGGCGTACCAGGCTGTGCAGTAGCTTTTGCCGGCGTCGGTGTCGATGCCGGAGATGAATATCTTACTCATTTTTGCAGAATGATGAAAATCGGATGATAGGTCAGAGAGCAGCGCCCGTCGGAACGGCGGGGATAGTTGCGAAGAAGTCTGAGAGCTTCAGCGTGGCTACCCTGACGTATAGCGTTGACGCCGGTGAGTTTTATATGGCGGAGAACGTCGGCGGGAGTTTCGAAAAGGAGTTCGATATGTTCCTCTTCGATTACGGCATCGGGCAATATGGTGCGCCACCTGTCGGCCGAGAGATAACGGCGCCGGGGTGCAAGCCCGTTGAGCTCGGCGAAGTTATCGGGCCCGAATGTCGACAAGACGGCTGTTCCCCCGCGACGCAAGGCGCTTCGGACGCGTTCTGCGAAACGCCGTGGGGAGTTGAACCATTGCATGGTCGAGGCTGATACTATAGTGTCGAACCGCTCAGGTGCCTGTCGGGCCATGAACACTTCGGCATCGGCGGCTTCGACCGGCTGTCCGTCGATTTCGGCAGCGTTGAGATCGATGGCCCTGAATGAAGACGGCCGTCGCCGGAGAAGCTCGCGGGTGAGCAGTCCCGAGCCGCTTCCGACTTCAAGGATGTCGCCGAGATTTCTGTCGGGCAATTTTTTGCAGAGATGTTCTGCTATAATCCGCTGAACGGAGGCGTTGTCGTTGTATGTCGTGGCGGAACAGCCGAAGCGTTGCCTGACAAGGCGCTTGTCGACGAGCAGATCTTTTGCGATGGCCTGTAATGGCGGCAGATGCGGAGTGTCGAGCGTGACCACGGGTGCAGAGGTCATTTCCCATGCCCGTCGTTGATTTTCGGTCGGTATAATGCGGTCGTCAGTGCTGACGAAGGCAATATCCCAGGCTTCAAATAGCGGCCCAGTCAGGCCGTCGATGGCGCGGAGCTCGTCGCGGAGGGCGTCGATGTCCATTCGGGCGGCCATGGCGGCCGACTCGGCGCCGAAACCTGTGCGCCGATAGAATTTCATGAGGTTGCGTTCGTCGAGGGCGGCGAGGGTGCCGTCGAAGATGGCGCGGGGAATACCGAGCGTGTTGTCGACAGGATGGAGTGTGCCATTGACGGCGGCAGCGAGCGTCAGCGGCAATGCAGGGCGTTCGGCAAGGAAGCGGGCCGCCGCGATGACGCCGAACGACCATGCGATGACGGCAATCTCGCTGTAAGAGGCGAGGCGGCTGTCGTCGAACTCCAGTGAGCGGTAATCGCTGACGATGAGTGTGTCGTAGCCCTCGGCCGATATTTCGCCCACAGCGGCAGCATCACAGCCCCAGCCTGTAAATACGATGAGCAGGCGGTCATTGCCCCGTTGAGTAATGGTCTGTTTCATGCGGTCAGATTCTTCAGGGTGATGACGAAGCGCCGCAGGTCGTCGGGAGTGACTTCGGGAGTCAGGCTGAGGCGCAGACGGTCGGTTCCGGGCGGAACTGTGGGCACGCGGATGGGAAGCACCCTGAATCTGCTTTCGAGAAGTTTCTGCGACAGCTCTACGGCGCGGCGCGGGTCCCCGACAGGGATCGGCACGATATGGCTGCCGCCTGAGCGGCCCAGAAGCTCGTCCATGAGCGCAACGCGCTCGCCAAGGGCGCGGGCGCGGGTGTGGTCAGAGGCGAGATGTTCCATGACACAGGCTGTCCATTCGGCGCAGATCGGCGGAAGGGCCGTCGAGAAGATCAGGCTTCGGGCACGGTTGATGAGGAAACTCTTCATTGCCGGGTCGCAAAGCACGAAGGCACCCGATGAAGCGAGGGCTTTTCCGCAGGTGCCGACAATGATATCGATGTCGCCGATGAGTCCGAAGCTGTCGGCGAGTCCGAGGGCGTGCGGGCCGCAGACGCCGACGGCATGGGCTTCATCAACATATAGCAGCAGGTTGGGGTAGCGGCGTTTGAGCGCAACGAGGCTTTCGAGGTCGGCCTTGTCGCCGTCCATGCTGTAGATGCTCTCTACGATGACTACTACTGTCTCGTAGCCGGAGGCTTTTGCGGCGAGGATCTTTTCGAGATGGGGGAGGCTGTTGTGGCGGAACCGCTCGAAATGGGCGCCCCCAAGGCGGATGCCGTCTATTATGCTGGCGTGGGCAAGCTTGTCGGCAACGATGAGCGTCCGGCTGTTGGAGATGGCTGCAACGATGCCTGTGTTGGCGTGGTAACCGCTGTTGAACAACAGTGCCTCGCGTCCGCCTGACAGCTCTTTCAGCAGGCTTTCGAGGCGTGTGTAAGACCGCTGGTCGGAAGCTAGAAGCCGTGAGGCCGACGATGTCAGCGACTCTGTTGCCGATTCGAGAAACCGGTGCTGCATGTCGCGGTCGGCGCCGATGGCGAGATAGTCGTTGGTAGAGAGGTCGACTATTCCCGCCGGCGACTCGGCGGGAATCCGCCTCAGGTTGCCGTCGCGTTCGAGCTGACAGAGAGTTGCCTGAAGATTCATGGCCTGATAATGTCGAGCATCGAGGTGGCGAGGACTGTCAGGTCGTCGTCGCCGATGATATATGGAGGCATTATGTAGACGTTTCGGCCGAAGGGACGCACCCAGATTCCGCGGCTGACACATTCGCGCTGGAACGAGCCGACGTCGACAGGCTCTTTCATCTCGACAACACCGATGGCGCCGAGAACGCGCACGTCGGCCACATTGGAGAACTCCCGGGCCGGTTCGAGCAATTTCTTCATCATCGCCTCGAGATGGCCTATGACAGCCGGCATATCCTGAGCCTTGAGTCGCCTGAGGCTCGCTATGGCGATGGCGCATGCGAGTGGATTGGCCATGAATGTTGGCCCGTGCATCATGACTCCGGCCTCGCCGCGCGATATGGTGTCGGCGACGTCGCGTGTCGTCAGCACGGCCGATGAGGTCAGATAGCCTCCCGTAAGTCCTTTGCCTATGGTCATTATGTCTGGCTCGACTCCGGCGTGTTCCCATGCGAATGCGCGGCCTGTTCGCCAGAATCCCGTAGCCACCTCGTCGAATATGAGATAAAGACCGTATTTGTCGCAGAGGCGGCGGGCTTCACGGAGATACTGCGGATGGTAAAACCACATTCCTCCTGCGCCCTGAACGATAGGTTCGAGAATCATTCCGGCGAGTTCGTTGTGGTGCTCCCGTATGATTTTTTCGAGAGAGGCGGTGTCGGCGCTGTTCCATTCGCTTCCGAAACGCGAGCGCGGCTGATCGGCGAAGAATCGGATGGGTAGGGCAGGCCCGAAAGCACCGTGCATCCCCGTTACCGGGTCGCAGACGCTCATGGCGTTCCAGGTGTCGCCGTGATAGCCTGAGCGGATAGTGACGAAGTTGCTTTTGGCGTGGTTGCCTCCCGAGCGTTCTACGGCGGCCTGCACAGCCATCTTCATGGCCACTTCGGTGGCCACACTGCCTGAGTCGGCATAGAATATGTTGTTCATCGACGGAGGCGCCATCTCAAGCAGCATTTTGCCGAGCTCTATGGCCGGTTCGTGGGTGAGGCCGCCGAACATGACGTGGCTCATCCTGTCGATCTGGGCTTTTGCGGCGGCGTTGAGGTCAGGATTGTTGTAGCCGTGGATGCCGGCCCACCACGACGACATTCCGTCGATAAGCTCCGTACCGTCGGCCAGACGCAGCCTGACCCCTTCGGCGCTGACAACCTTATAGGTCGGAAGCGGGTCGATGGTCGACGTATAGGGATGCCAGAGGTGGTCGCGGTCCCACTCGTCGACGTTTTGATTTCTATCGCTGTTCATAGTGGATGCAAAATTACAACTTCTGTGTGAAAAGCCCAAAAGTAGTGCGGGCGCAAAAAAAGCGAAGGCCCCGGTCTCGCGACCATGGCCATCGTAATAAATGCTATGAAAATGTTAGGGGAAATTTGAGGTACCAAGCAGAATCGAACTGCTGTAGACGGTTTTGCAGACCGTTGCCTAACCACTCGGCCATGGTACCATAGGCTTTTGACGCCGCAAAGGTAAACACAATTTTTGACCCGTGCAACTATTTTGACGAAAAACTTTCAGGGGGAGAGGAGGTGGGAGGCGATGGATTCGCCGTGGCCGTGGGGGTAGTGCATCAGCACGGCCACGGCTACTATCGCGGCGAGAATAACTGCGATGGCTATGAGGTTGGCTGTCAGGAGGCGGCGCGGCAGCTTCCCGAGCATTGCCGATATGCGCGGCGACAGAACCGGCGGTATCTGTTGGTCGTTCTTCTTCTTCATGAGTCGAGTTGCAGCTGGCTTTTGACGAGGTTATAGTATGTTCCTTTTCGCTCCAGAAGGCTCTGATGGTTTCCCGATTCGATGATATGGCCGCCGTCCATGACTATGATGAGGTCGGCGTTTCTGACCGTTGAGAGGCGGTGGGCCACGACGACGACCGTGCGTCCGCGGTAGTAGTTCTGGAGGTTGTCGACGATGTGGCTCTCGTTGAGGGCGTCGAGCGAGTTTGTGGCTTCGTCGAGCACGAGAACCGACGGCCGGCGATAGATCGCGCGGGCAATCAGAATGCGCTGGCGCTGTCCCTGGCTTATGCCGACGCCGTCGCGCCCGATTATCGTGTTGTAGCCCAGCGGAAGGTCTTTTATGAAGCTGTCTATACAGGCCATGCGCGCGGCCTCTTCGAGGCGCCCTTGGTCGATGTCGGCGTCGGCCGTGGCTATGTTGCGCGCTATGCTCTCGCCGAAGATAACGCCGTCCTGCATCACCACTCCGCAGCGGCGGCGCCATTGGCGGCGGCTGACGCCGCGCAGGTCGGTGTCGCCGACGCGTATCGCTCCGGCCTCGGGGTTGTAATATCCTAAAAGGAGCTTTATGAGTGTTGATTTGCCGCTGCCCGACGAGCCTACGATCGCCGTCACCTTTCCCCGGGGAATCGTTATGTTGAGGTTGTCGAGAATGGGGACGTCGGAATGGCGGTCGTAGCGGAACATGAGGTCGCTTAAGGCGATGTCGCCGTCGGGAACGGGCGCTTCGGGGTCGACGGCCGAATCTTCGGGCTCCTGACGGTGGATGTCGCCGATGCGTGCGAGGCTGAGCCTGACGTCCTGAAGCGAGAACATGAAGCCGAGAAGCTGTGCCAGCGGGCTGCCGAGCTGTCCTACCATATATTGCACGGCCATCATGCCGCCGAGGGTCAGTTCGCCGCTTATCACGGCTGCTGCGGCCATGACCGTTATGAAGATATTGCGCGTCTCGTTGATGAAGATGCTGCCGGCCTCCTGAGTCTGGGTGAGTTTCAGCGATTTCATCTTGACGGCTATGCGGTCGGCCTGAAGGTCTTCCCATTCCCAGCGGCGCCGCTGTTCGCAGTCCTGAAGCTTTATCTCCTGCATGAAGGTCAGGAAGTCGTAGGTCAGCGAATTGTTGCGTGCCGCTACCTTGAAGGTCTCGTAGTCGAGCAGCCGGCGGCGGCGCAGGAAGGCTGTCGACCAGAGCGTCTGGAGCGAGGCGCCGATAATGAATATCGCGAAAATCAGCGGGCTGTAGATAAACAGCACTACGCTGAAAACCCCGAAGCTGATAATCGAGAACAGCGTCGACAGAACCTGATCGGTCAGGAACGCCTCGATGCGCGAATGGTCGTTCATCCGCTGCATGAGGTCGCCGAGCTGCTTGCTGTCGAAATAGTGCATCGGCAGGCTCAGCAGCTTTATGAAGAAGTCGCTCAGCAGCGATATGTTGATGCGCTCCGAAATGTGGAGCAGAATCCAGCGGCGCAGGAAGTCGGTCAGCGTGCGGCCGCCGACAATGAACAGCTCGCCTATCAGAATCAGCCATATCAGGCCGAGGTCGCGGTGCCCTATGCCGAGGTCGACTATCGCCTGGGTCAGGAAGGGGAAAATGAGCTGAAGGATGCAGCCAAGCCCCAGCCCGAGAAGAATATGTATGAAATAGCGCCTGTAGCGGTTCACGTAGCCGATGAGGAACTTCAGCGCCTTTCGCCCCGAGGCCGCCCGCGTTTTCTTGCGCGGCTCGAACAGCTCCCCGGGCTCGAAGAACAT
>DBGBEM010000125.1:0-2724 GCA_048477235.1 Muribaculaceae bacterium
GCGCAGGCCACCGACGCTTTCGCCATAGTGGTCAGCGAAGAGACAGGCAATATCTCCGTGGCCCATCGCGGCAAACTGACAACCCGCCTCAGCACGGCCGACCTCGAGCACCGTCTGTCGCAAGCGCTATCGAAATAATGAATCTGAGAAATCCGCGCATATTGATGGGCGCCACGCTGCTGCTCGTGCTCATCGTCACGTTTGTGCCTTGGCTCGGCGACACGCTCTTCAACACCAAAGGTGAGCCGCGCGAAGCTCTTGTCGCCGTCACCATGCTCAACAGCGGCGACTTCGTTCTTCCCGAAAGCTATGGAGCCGACATACCCTACAAACCGCCGTTTCTGGCATGGCTCATCGCCGCAGCCTCGACACTGACAGGCGGCATCGGCGAATTCGCATCGCGCCTTCCGAGTGCGGCGGCTGTGATAGCTATGGCGCTGGCAACGTTCTTTTTCTTTGCCCGCAAGACCTCCGACAATGTCATGGCCCTGGCCACGGCCCTCGTGTCGGTCACGACAATCGAAGTGTGGCGCGCCGGTGCCAACTGCCGAGTCGACATGCTGCTGACATGCTTCACCGTCACTTCGGTCTATGCCCTGCTATGGACGGAGAAGCCGAGGTTGTCGGCCGCCGCCATAGTGCTGATGACCTGCGGCGTACTCACAAAAGGGCCTGTCGGAATGGTTCTGCCCTGCCTCATCGCCGGCATATATTTTTTACTGCGTCACAGGCGCTTCTGGCCGACATTCGGGCTTATGACAGCCAACGGGCTTCTCGCCCTCGCAGTTCCGGCCCTGTGGTACTGGGCAGCCTACAATGCGGGAGGCGACAGATTCCTGAAACTCGCCCTCGAAGAGAACTTCGGACGGTTCACAGGCACGATGTCTTACGAATCTCATGTCAATCCGTGGTGGTACAACATCCAGACCGTAGCCGCCGGCATGCTTCCATACACGCTCGGCGCCCTTCTGTCGCTCTTCTCGCTGAAACGGATACGCCGAAAACATACGAAACACCTGAGCCTGCGGCAACGCCTCGACTCCATGTCGGCAGCATCGCTCATATCGCTGACGGCAGTAGCCACGGTATTCATATTCTATTGCTTCCCCGCCAGCAAACGAAGCGTCTATCTTCTTCCGCTATATCCTTTCCTGAGCTGGTTTGTGGTGCTCTTAGGCAAACGTCTCATAGCGGTCAGGTCGGGAGTCGTCGGCGTCTATACCGCCATAATCGCGTCAGTCGGACTGACCGTATCGTTCGCCACTGTCGGCTTCTGCCTCATCAACGCCTCGGCACAGTCGGCAGCTCTCAAGGGTGAGGCCCTTGACCTCGCCCGCACTCTCTCTACCGATGGGCCCGGAGCGACAGGCTGGATTCTGATAGCCACAGCCGCCGTCACGTCAGGCACCGCCCTTTATTTCGCGGCCAGAGGCAAAGGTGAGCGCAAGGCTTTCGCAGCCATAGCGGTCACACTGACAATCTACTGGCTTGTCTCGGGCGTTATTCTTCCGGCTACACTCAACCCCCGGAGCGACAAACAGCTTGCCGAAGCAATCGGACGTATCGACCCGACAGTGAGCCACACCTATACATTCAACGACATCAAGATGCTGCGCTACTACACTGCGGCCTTCTATCTCGGCGACCGCCTGAAGCTGTTCGCGCCTGAAGACGGCTCGTCGCAGTCGAAAGAAACCGACACCGAGCTGCCGCGTGAGGGCTTCCTTGTTGTCAACGAACACGATATGCCGCTGTGGAAGGAACGCTATGGCGCGGCATACGCGCTCGACACACTTTACCGCGCCGAACGCCGCTCGTGCGACAGCGGTTCTCCGGCTATGATCGTCAGATTCTCTCGCCAATGAACAGCCGCCGACATCCAGCCGCCGGAGTGGCCTCGGTAATCCTCGTCGCTCTGATTCTTTATCTGACGCTCGCTCCGCGCCCTCTGCCCGACGACACCCCCCCGATGTTTCCGGGCGCCGACAAACTGGCCCATGCCGCCATGTTCGGATTGCTGACACTGACATTCATGTTCGACTTCCGTCTGACACAACGCAGACTGCCATCGCTTCGTGTGGCTATAGCGGCAGCAGTAGCCGCATCGGCATTCGGGGGACTTATCGAGATTCTGCAACAGTCAATGGGACTGGGGCGCACGGCCGAATGGGCTGATCTCGCCGCCGACATAGCCGGAGCCTTCTCCGCCGCCCTGCTCTATCTCCTGCTCCGCCGCCACATGGCGAAATAACCTCAATTTTTGACATTCAATTTTTTTAATTAATTTTGCCCTTGCTGACCGTTTGAAGCCCGGGTCTTCGGGTACGAGGGCGGGAAGCACAACATAATAAAAAGCGTTTATCCGCGCTGACTCTTGGCTTTTCGGAATTCTCGCAAAATTTCAATCAATAGTCAAGGCTCGTGCAACGATAGATGCCCGATGGTATGTAATTATCACGCATTCGGCTTATAGAGCCGGACGCTATAGTTGCATATACAAGCGTAGGGCTTCTTCGTTGCCGTCCGACTATTGATGGGCAATGCGAGAAGCCTCGAAAAGCAGGACGGCAACCGATACAGACTCCTACGTATTCTATGCTAAATTCCAAATATTTTTGGGATTTTTTTTATTTTATGCCGGAGAAAACTGTCTGTTCAACCTGTCACGATAAAACTTATATGAATTGGGGTCATATAATGTCTTTTTTCTAACCAATGCGACTA
>DBGBEM010000126.1:0-4095 GCA_048477235.1 Muribaculaceae bacterium
ATCTATGAAAGAGCTTCGCTACACGCGCCAGTTCAAGAAAGATCTGAAAAGATTTCTAAACCAGCCCAGAAAGCTTGAAGAGCTGAATAATGTCCTCAATATGCTTCGGAATGAAATTCCCCTGCCTGAAAAATATCGGAAACACACTCTGACAGGAGAATATTCAGGCTGCTTTGAATGTCATATCGAAGGTGATTTTCTTCTGATATGGTTCGACGAAGAGAACAATGTCTATGCTCTGTCGAGGCTGGGCTCACATTCAGAACTATTCAAAGGCTGAACTTTATCGCAGGATTGGCCAGAGGTAGCGGCGCAAGCGGCGTTCGAGCTCGGCCTCGCGGCCGCCACTGAGGCGGTCGACACGGGCGTGGAAAGCGGCGTCGTGGCCGGGCCCCGAGAGATGGGCAAGCTCGTGCCAGACAATAAGGTCGCGCAGCTCCTGTGTCAGAAACACAATAATATGTGAGAGGCTTATCGTGGCGCTGCGGCGCTCGCAGGTTCCGAGAACCTTTGTGCCCGACCCTATCTTCCAGCGGTTCACGGTGAGACCTGCCTCGGCGGCGAGCGCGCGGGCGCGCGGCAGAAGAAGCGGCGCGGCATAGCGGCGCGACAATACCGTCAGCGCCGACGACACTGCCTGCGAGCGTTCAGGCTCGTCGAGCTCAGCGCCGATAAAGACTTTCGCTTCGACAATATCGCCTGCGGGCCTGCCCTGCACAAAACTGTCGCGGCCCGAACGGTCGTTGTCGAAAAATCTGACCGTGATTCCGGGCAGTTCGAGAACCGAACCGGCTTCGAAGAGGAGCGTGCGGCGCCGTTCGAGCATCCGGGGAGCCAGCTCGTCGATGACTTCGGCAATACGCGCCGGGGATGCTCCCGCCGGACAGGTTATCCAGGGCTCCCCTTTTGTCCAGCGCCCCGTGAAATTGCGCGCCGTGGCGCTGAAACGCAGGTTGACGTGACCGAGCAGAGGATGGGAGATGCCGCGCTTTATCATCTGACACCCCAGAGCAGTTTGTCGCGCAGATTGCGGGCGAACGTGTGGTCGGCGCTGAAGAGAATCCGGGTCGTGAAAGGCGCACGGTCGACAACGAGGCGCGCTTCGAGCGGAAGGCTCACCGAGCGGCCGTCGAGACTCAGGCGGTAGCGCGGAACACGGGCGTCGACGGCGATGTCGAGCCGCGACGAGTCGGGAATCACGACGGGGCGCATCGTCAGCGAATGGGGCGCCACAGGCGAAAGGGCCCAGCAATGGGCGTTGGGGCTCAGAATAGGGCCGCCGACCGACAGGTTATAGGCCGTCGAGCCTGTAGGAGTGGCTATTATGAGGCCGTCGCCGCGGTAGGTTGCCAGCTGGTCGCCGTCGAGCAGGGTGTCGACCGTTATCATCGAGGCATTGTCGTCGCGGACGATGGCTATCTCGTTGAGAGCGTAAGGGAAATCAAGTATGCGCGAAGTGTCGTCGACGCGCGCCCCCCCGACAGTCACTCTCAGCAGTGTCCGCTCCTGAACCACAAGGCGCCCCCCGGCTATGTCGCCTATTATACGGCCGGCGTCTTCGATTCCGACATTGCTGAGGAATCCGAGGTTTCCGCTGTTGAGGCCGAGAATGGGGGTCGGCATCGAGCCGATCCAGCGCGCCGTGCGCAGGAAAGTGCCGTCGCCGCCGATGCTGACAGCCAGCTCGGGCGCAGCGGCTCCGAGGCCGACAATGGCTGGTGGCAGATTCTCGGGGCCGAGAGCCAGCGCATAGCGGTTCTGCATAGCTATGGCGGGACGTCCGAGAGCTTCCCAGAGACCGGCTATGAAGTCGAGAGTGGCCCGGCGGCGAGCCGGATCCTGACGCCGTTTGCCGTTGATGGCTATTAGTTTCATACGTTCAGAAAATGAATTAGCTCGTTGACACGGCGGCGTACCTCATCGGTAGCGGCGTCGGAAGCGGCCTCGGCCGATGCCTGACCGTCGATGACACGGAAGCCGTAGCGCTCGAGAGAGCGGGCCACGGCCGCCGGATCGCGGCGGCTGACGCGCAGCTCGACAGTGACAGTGTCGTCAAGCGGATCGTGAGAGCCGACAACGGGCGCCGTCAGGTTCAGGTTGAGCAGATGACAGTCGCAGTCTTCGACAGCCCTGGCAATAGCACCGGCGCTGTAGTTCGCTCTGCGACAAGCAACAGTGAGCCGGCTCGACTCTTCGACGGGCGGAAAGAGGCGGGCAAGAATGGCCTGAGGCTGAAGATTAGTGTCGTTTGGTGTCACCGGCGCTTGATTTTGGGGGGAATTTTGCGTAATTTTGCCGTCGAGAAGCGGCGTTTCTGATTACAAAGTTAGTAATTTTCTCTAAATGAATCTACAATCACAACGCCTGCCGGCAAAAAATTACTCATACGATGACAAATTTTAGTGTTAATATCAACAAAGTCGCCACTCTCCGCAACGCCCGGGGAGAAAACCGTCCCGATGTCGAGCAGTTCGCCTGCGACGTCGAACGCCTCGGAGCCGACGGTGTGACAGTCCATCCGCGTCCCGACGAGCGCCACATTCGCTACGACGACGTCTACCGCCTGCGCCCGCTGGTGAAGACCGAATTCAACATCGAAGGCTATCCCTGCGAGCGCTTCCTCGACCTTGTTCTAAAGGTAAAGCCCGAACAGGTCACCCTTGTTCCCGACGCCCCCGACGCCATTACCTCGAACGCCGGCTGGGACATAGCGGCGAATTTCGAATTCCTGACAACGATAGTGGAGCGTCTGCGCGAGGCGGGGATACGCACGAGCATCTTCGTCGATCCCGATCCCGCCCAGATACGCCTCGCCGCCAAGGTTCAGGCCGACCGCGTGGAGCTTTACACGAAGCCCTACGCCGACAACTACCCCACCGATCCGGCAGGCGCCGTCGCTCCATATATCGAGGCGTCGCGCGCGGCCCACTCCGCAGGACTCGGCGTCAACGCCGGCCACGACCTCAGCCTCGAGAACCTGCGCTATTTCCGCGAACAGGTTCCCTACCTCGACGAGGTCTCGATAGGCCATGCGCTGATATGCGACGCACTCTATATGGGCATCGCCGAAGCCATCAAAGCCTACAAAGCCTGCCTGAAAGGCTGACAAACAAGATTCAACAACCATCCAACACCCCTTTCCGACAATGTCAATTCTCCTTCAGGCCGCCACGGCCGCCACTCCGGTGGTCAAAGAGCTATCCGTCTGGGATCTGTGCGTCAAGGGCGGACTTATAATGATTCCGCTGGCACTTCTGTCGCTTATCTGCATCTATGTTTTTGTGGAGCGCTGGATCGTTATCCGCCGCGCCGCCGCAGGCGACGACACTTTCATGAGCCGCATAAAAGACTATATCCACGAGGGCGAGATCGAGAGCGCCCTTCTGGTGTGCAACAACGCCAACTCGCCCTACGGGCGCCTCATTGCCAAAGGCATCAGCCGCATCGGACGCCCGATGAACGACGTGCTCGTAGCCATCGAGAACACCGGCAACATCGAGATAGCGCGCCTCGAAAAAGGCCTTCCCTGGCTCGCCACCACAGCCGCCGGAGCTCCCATGCTCGGATTCCTCGGCACCGTTATCGGCATGGTCGAGGCCTTCTTCAACCTGGCGTCGGCCGGAACCTCTGCCAACATCGACGTTCTCGCCGGCGGCATCTACGAGGCGCTGGTGACGACAGTGGCCGGTCTCGTAGTGGGTATCATAGCCCTGTTCGCCTACAACTATCTGGTTGCCTGCATCAACCGCGTCATGAACAACCTCGAGAGCAAGACCATGGAGTTCATGGATCTTCTCAACGAGCCTGTCGCATAAGCCTATGTCGCTCAAGCGTCAACATTCAATGATGGCAGCTTTCTCGATGGCGTCGATGACCGACGTTATCTTTCTGCTGCTGATATTCTTCATGGTGACCTCGACGTTCATCTTCCCGACGGCCCTCGAAGTCAATCTGCCGCAAAGCAGCGAGCAGACGGCCCTGAAGCCGTCGAAGCGCGTCTATCTCGACAGCGAAGGGCGCATCTTCGTGTCGGCGGCCGGCGACAGAGAGCCTCAGGAGGTCGCCGACCTCGACCGCTTGCTGACATTCCTCCAG
>DBGBEM010000127.1:0-11408 GCA_048477235.1 Muribaculaceae bacterium
TTCCGAACGCAGTTCAGGGGTGTCGGCGATATAAAGTTCTTCATGTTCAGGCTGGCCGCACTCTATTCCTGAGACAACGTCCGCCCACCGGGAAAATCCGCTGACCCGAAATGGACGCACCCAGGCGGCCGCGTCCCTTTCTGATATATGTCGAATAATTGTGTTTCTATTTGTTTGCTGCGTCGACAGCGCTGTAGATAGCCTGCTGCGCCTCTCCGGCCTTGGCGATAGCGTCGTTCGCAACGGTCATGTAGTCGGCCAGAGGCTTGTCGAAAGCCTCGACCTTGCCGGTAGCGGCTGCTCCGGCCATAGCCTTGCGCGCGCTATCGAGATCAATGTCGACGGGAGCGACGCCGATAGCCTCTATCATGGCTGTTTTGGAGTCGTTGGCCGCAGCCGACGAAATAATGTCGCGCGTCAGCCCGAGATTCTGGCCTTTCACAAATGAGTTCCACTCAGAGGCTATTCCCGCATTGATAGCGGCGAGCTTGCCGTCGAGCGTCGATGCCACTGCCGCAAGTGCCGACTGCCGTCCGAGCTGTCCGGCCTTCAGATAACAATAGACGCCGCTCATGAAAGCGATTATGCCTGTCCACCAGATTCCGTCAATGCCCTTCAACAGGCCGGCGGCCACAAGGATAACTCCGGCAATACCCATGACCCATCCCGATATTTCGAGAAGTTTGTCTTTATTGTTGTCTTCCACTGCCTGATCAGGAAGCGAAATAGCCTTCACTTCGTCAGACACCAGACTTTCGAGTTTCTGCCTCTCCGCCGTCAATGAGGCGGCATAAGGCGTAGCAATGCTGTTAGCCATAATAATATTATTTGGATTCTTCTTTCCGATAATAACAACGGGGAAACAAACTATGTTGAACCGCGGCAGACAATTAAGGCGCAGTTTCGTGGATTTTTCAGGCTAATTAACTATCTTTGCACACAGTGAAACCTCTCTTTCTAATATTTCTGGGCGCGATATTGATTTCGGCTACGCCCCCGACGGAATGGTCGGGCCGCAGCGGGTCGAACCTTAAAGACGCCATTGCCGCCACAGCGCGTCCGAGGCGCCTCAGTCCCGACCCGGCGACATTTCTGCGCGCCTCCGGCGACATCAGATGCGCTTTCGAGCCCGAAGCAACGGCAACGCAGCCTGTCGAGGTCGTCAGCAGCCGATGGTGGCGTTTCGACAGCGACACACAGCGACGCGACACAATCGCCGCCGACATTCTCAACTTCGTCAGCGGCACCGGTGATGTCGCCGCCCTCAAGAGCGACTATCCGCCATCGCCCGTGACGACACCGACTTTCGACAACGGACACTGGCGCGTAGGCGATGTCGCCGTCGGCAACGACGTCACAACCGGATGGGAGCCGCCGGCCGAACTGCGCGGCGACGTGGCCCGAACAGTCTTTTACATGCTGACGGTTTATCAGTCAGGCGTGCTTGACCCTTGGGCTTGGCTCATTGCCACCGACACCCCCTATCCCGGTCTGACCGCCTACGGCATCGCAACACTGCTCGGCTGGCACACAGCCGACCCCGTCAGCGAAACTGAACGGCGTCGAAACGACGCCGCCGAGCAACTGCAGGGAAACCGCAACCCGTTTGTCGACTTTCCCGAGCTGACGGACTACCTCTGGGGCGAAAAAGCGGGCGACATCTACACTCCGGACAGCGACGTGCCGCTGCCTCTGCGCAGCCGATACCGTCTCTCTGACGAGCGTATCGACCTCTACAGTCCGCTCGTCGGAGAGGGTGCCGAATGGAGCGTCGACGGACGTCCTGCCGGCGCCTCTTCGCTGAAACCGCGCGACCTTGGCGTCGGGCTTCATGAACTCAGCTATCGCCTCAACGACGAATTCGGGCGCGTCATAATCGAGATTACGCAATGAAAAAACTAATAACAGTCTTACTGGCAACGGTTCTGCTCACCGCTTGCGCAACCACTCTCGACGCGCCGCAACACGATCCCGAAGAGCGGCCGGGCGACACCGACGCCGACGCCGCTATCGTAGCCGATGACCGTCCGCGCTACGAAGGGCCCGAGCTGACTCTGATTTTCGGGCAACCGGGAGTTCTGATGAAGACCTACAGCTCGTCGGCCCTCACAGGCTTCTACGACATCGACGGCAACCGTCGCGCCGAGACCGAGATAACCGACGAGGCAAAACGGCTTATTGTCAACGGCCATGAAATAAGCTTTGACAATCAGAAAATCCTGAAAGAAACCGACAGCCGCCTATGGCTGCGCCTCACCGACAGCGACGGCGAGCGCCATCTGCTCGTTGTTCCGCGCTAACCGGTGCGGGTTGTGGCGCCGACCGACAGGACCGAGATACGCGCAGTCGGAGCAGCGCTGTGGATCGCCGAGATATTGGCCGACATCGTCGAGCCGGTCGTTATGACATCGTCGACGACCATTACGTGGAGTCCGTCAAGTTCATCGGCATTCTCCACATGATAGATTTCTTCCACATTCGCCATTCTCTCGAAGAGCGACCGGCGCGTCTGCGTCTTATGGGTGCGCGCCACGAGATTGTCGCCGATAGCGATTCCGGTCACCTGCGAAATGCCTCTGGCGACCCGCTCTGCCTGATTATATCCGCGCCGGGCCATCTTCGAATATGACAGCGGCACGGGCAGCAGAAGATCGACTCCGTCGAAAAAGCCGTCGGGCTTCATCTCTTCGGCCATCATACGGCCGACATCGACGGCGAGCGCCCAAGCACCATGATATTTGAAATCGTGGACAATGCGCGTGAATTCCGAGCCGCGGCGATAGAGAAACCATGCTCCGGCGCGCTCAACAGCCACCTGATGGCCCAGCCGCTGATGAATCTCATTGAAAGGATTCGTGTGCCATCCGAGCCGCGGCAACCGCGTCAGACAGCCCAGACAGATCGACCGCTCACCGAAAGCCAGCGGCGATCCGCAAACCGGACAATGGTCGGGATAGACAAATGTCAGCAGCGCTCTCCACGCCGTGCTCACGAACCCCATAGCCCTTCAGTCTTCATTATGTCGGCCACAAGGGTGCTCTCGAACCCTCGACTGACGGCATGGCGCAATGTTTTCAGACGTTCATTGTAATCAAGGGGTCGGTCGAAACGGGCGGCGAAAGCGAGGATTGCCCTACGCGCAGACTCGCGATACTCGTCTTCTTCAAGCGCGTCGAGCGCGTCGGCTATGGCGTCACGGTCGAGATGTTTCGCCGCGAGCATGGCCCGTATCTTCAGGCGCCCCCAGCGGCTGTAGCGCATCTTGTCGCGTGCATATACCTCACAGAAGCGCGCGTCGTCGACCAGACGGTTCTCACGCAGATAGCGCATTATCTTCTCGCAGTTGGCTGTTGAGATCTGCCACCGGCGCAGCTTCGCAATCAGGTCAGTAGAGCACTGCTCGGAAGCGTTACAAAGCGTCCGCAGTCTCTCAAGGGCCTCACGCGGCATCATCGGCTTCTTCATCATGACCGCAACGAAGCTATAATGAACCGCTTACGGCCGAAACTGTCGCGAACAGTCTCGACTTCATCAAAATCGGATTCCAACCGCGAGGCCAGTGCGGCAATTGTCAGCGGATTACATTCGAAATAGAGTCTGCCGTCCGGTTTCAGCCCACCGGCAGCAGCATAACGCGCAAGCGCGAGATAAAAGCGGAGCGGATCGCTGTCGGGCACAAACAGAGCCGCCGATGGCTCGTGACCGAGGACATTCGCGGGTATTTCGGCTCGCTCGCTGTCGAGGACGTAAGGGGGGTTGCTGACAATAATATCGAAAGGCTCGCCGGGAAGAGAGGTCAAAGAGAGCATATCGGCATTGACGAAGGTGACTGGCGTGCGCAGGCGTTCAGCATTGCTTCGGGCCACCTCCAGAGCGGCATCGGAACTATCGATTGCCGTTACGCGCGCGAAGCGCAGATTGCGTGACAGGGCCACGGCTATTGCGCCGCTCCCGGTGCCGGCATCGAGCACACTGAGGTCAGAGGCTTTTGCCTCGCGGTCGATGATAATGTTGACAAGTTCCTGAGTTTCGGGGCGCGGTATGAGCACCGATGGGTTAACGTTGAGCCTCAGTCCCATGAAATCCTCGTAGCCGAGAATATACTGGAGCGGTTCATGCTTCAGAAGCCGATCCACGATATTCTTAACGGCTTCTACGCGCACTTCGCCAAGCTCCTTGTCGGCATCGACGAGCAGGTCAACGCGACTCCAGCCGGTGACATATTCGAGCGTGAGGCGTGTCATCCATTCCGCCTCGCCTCGCCCGTAAAGCGGAATGAGCGCGGCGACAGCGGCGCGGCGAAGATCCCTGACGGTCATTGCTGTGGGGTTTCTGCAGCATTTCCGCCTTCGGCCGAGCCCGGACGGCGACGGCCCCTGTTACGCCCTCCGCGATGGCGCCGCTTCTTCGGTTTGGCAGCCTCTTCAGGGGCAGGCTGGGAGCTTTGGGCATTTTGGGAATCTTGGGTGGCAGGGCGAGGCTTGCGGCCGTCGCGGCGACCGCGGTCACGGCGTCCCTGCCCTTTTCCGCCGCGTTTGCCGCCGCTGCGGCTACCGTCACGACGTCCTGAGTCGGAACGGCCTCCATACGACGGCGCAGACCCGAGTTCTTCCGGCACAGCCTCTTTCGGCACCTCCTTCTCGAGGAAATCCTCAATAGCCTTGAAGTGACGGCGGTCGCGCTCGCCAACGAGCGTAACGGCATAGCCTCCGGCACCGGCGCGGGCCGTGCGGCCGATGCGGTGAACATAGTCCTCGGCCTCGCGCGGAACATCGTAGTTGACAACCATAGCGATGTCGTCGATGTCGATGCCGCGAGCCACGATGTCGGTGGCCACGAGTATATCAATACGCCCGGCGCGGAAATCAAGCATCACCTCGTCGCGACGCGCCTGCTCGAGATCGCTGTGCATCTCGGCAGCCTTCACTCCGGCGCGTCGAAGTTCGCGCGTGAGTTCCTTGACCTTCAGTTTCGATGAGGCGAACACAATCACTCGTTTGTTGGCGCGCGTCTTGAACAACGAGCGCAGAATCGGTGTCTTCTGTCCTTCATAGCACACGAACGCGCTCTGGCGGATATTCTCGGCAGGCTTCGACACCTCAAGCTTGACCTCGGCGGGATTCTTCAATATAGCCTCGGCCATGCGCTGTATCTTGGGAGGCATCGTGGCCGAGAACATAAGTGTCTGGCAGGTCGGAGGCAGCTGCTTGGCAATCGTCATAATGTCGTCGTAGAAGCCCATGTCGAGCATCCTGTCGGCCTCGTCGAGAATGAAGAACGACACGCGCGACAGATCGACATATCCCATCTGAAGATGAGCCAGGAGGCGCCCGGGAGTGGCGATCACGACATCGGCACCCATCTTAAGGCCGCGCTGCTGGCGCGCGAACTCTGGGCCGTCGGTTCCGCCGAATATCGCCAGAGAATTAACCGGCAGATAATATGAAAAGCCCTCCATCTGGCGGTCGATCTGCTGGGCGAGCTCGCGTGTGGGCGACATCACCACGCAGTTTATGGCGTCTTCGGGATAACCGCCGCCGGCGAGACTGTCGATAACAGGTAGAAGATAGGCTGCCGTTTTTCCCGTGCCGGTCTGGGCCACGGCTATAAGATCGCGGCCTTCGAGGGCCAGCGGTATTGACTGTTCTTGAATGGGGGTGCACTCGTCGAAATTCATCGCATCGAGGGCATCGAGCACCTCATCGCTCAGATCGAGCTCATAAAACTTCATAGGCTAATCGAATTACGTCTGCAAAGTTAGCAAAATCCAGCGAGTTACCCAAACCGAGCTTACGACCGCCCACGGCTCTTTCATTTAAAAATGCTTTGAATTTTCAATATTCATGAGTATTAGGCGGTTAGAAGCAACTCTCAATGACACCCAACAAAGCCGCTTTTATATATTCCACAGATTAGACTTGGATAAATGCTACTTATTCAAGCAATTGCGAAACAATGCCAAAGTTAAATGAAAGAGCCGTGACGACCGCCACAGTGCAACCGTAATAGCCGGTTTCTTATCGGTTACGGATGGCGTCAACCTCATTCGGGGTTAGCCCGGTGACCTTACTGATCGTCGCGTCGTCCATGCCTGCTACTATCATATTCCGTGCGACCTCGGCAACGCCTTCCGCACGACCTTCCGCACGGCCTTCCGCACGGCCTTCGTCTCGCGCAGTGTCGAGCACATCGTTCTGAACCATTATTGTATCCATGTGGGCGTCGTAGGCACGGCGTTCCTTAGCCGACATCGACAGATATTGCAGCTTCTTCTTGACCTCCTGAAGTCCCGGAGTGCGCGTGTTCTCCTTGACCTTACCGGTCTTGAGATATGTCATCCATTCATCAAGCGGAGTTTCCGGTATCTTGTCGTAGACATTGACGCGAACCAGATAATATTCAGGGAACACCTCGCGCGGAAGATGCGGAACGATCACTCCGTCTTCTTTCGTATTCACAAGAAGGTCATTACCGGTGTGGATGCCTTTGAAGCGCGTCTCGCCGTGATATACATAGTCGTCGCCCTGACCATAGTCGCAGTAGAGGATACTGATTGAATAAACCTTCTTTACCTGGTCATACTTCTCGCCTATGTTGATGTGCTCCGTTATCGCCTTGCAGGTTCCGTAAAGAATACGCTGCAGATAATAGAGCTGGCGGGTGAGTTGCACTTCCACAATGATCAGATGTCCCTTGTTATTCTTGGCCTTGATGTCGACACGATTGAATTTGTCTGTATCAGAATCCTGATTTGATTCGCTTTCAAGGAGTTCGATAATTTTCACATCCTCCCCTAAAAGCACAGAGATGAAACCTTCGAGAATCCCGAAGTTACTCTTGTCTCTGAGCATGTGTTTCATTGCCCAGTCAAATCGAATATATGTGTTTTCTTGCGACATATCGTCCTCCTTTCTCAATTTTCCACAAATATAGTCTTTTTTTCCGCCAAAGCAAAATTACACAGCATCGACCGCGCGCAACAACAGGGGGATACCCGTCATCACACCGTCACATATTGTTTTACCGTCTTCTTCGTCGCTCGAACTATTTGAACATGGCGACGTTGGAGATTTAAAAGCACTTGTCGAATTCTTTTGTAATAGTCCTATGACGGATATTTTCATATACTCGGGTATGTATACCTTGGTTGCCGGTCAACTTGTTGCAATTATCGCTTTCACAAAAGCGGCGATTATAAAGAGAAAGGTCATCGACAACAAGCTGGCCATGAAAGCGGTGTCGTCATGGCTGAAAGCGGCGGGGATTATAACCGTTGTTGGCATCATATTAACCGGAACCGGAATAACAATCGGGCTAAACTGATAACACTATGTCATTCTTCTGGATAGGTATAATCCTTTTTGCCTGCGGTGCACTGTTGGCATATATATGCAGAACCGTCATTGCCAAACGACAGAAAGACAGCAAAATATACAAATTCGGCACCGTCTTCGGTTACATACTGGCTTTTACGGCTCTGGCTTTCGACATCGCCACACTGTTCACCAACGACTGAAAGCTTAGTCGTAGTAAGTGATCGAGCGGAAGCGGCCGTTGGTTGTCGGAGCGCTTCCTTCCCAGCTTTCGGTCCAGGTCTCTTCGATCCAGTTGCCGCGGGCGTCGGTCTTGTGCTTAACGTTAGCGGGCGGGGTGCCGTAGACCGACATGTCGCCTTCGGCATTCTCCCAGCTGTCGTTGATCCAGGCCGGGCGGAACTGTTCGTTGCAGTCGTAGCAGAAACGATTCACCTTGACGATATTGCCCTTGCTGTCGAAACTAACCATCATTGCAGGCTGCTCCTTACAGACGATCTGCTTCACGACGCCGTCGGGATAGTAGCTGACCGAATAATTGAACACGCCGTCGGCTTTGCGGGCACCTACCAAGGTAGTGTGCTCGCTGAAGCCGGTGATGCGGCCGCCATCTTTCGTGAAAATGTAGGTGGCGACAACATTCATATTATCGGAACAAGGGTCTTGAGTCGGAACCATCGACGTCAGCTGAAGCGAGTCAGGCAATGCCTCACTGCCGCTGTAGAACACCTTGAAGCTACGGCCACCGGCTGCGTCGCCGAGATCCTCGCTGAAAGCTGTCAGGCGACCGTTGCGATCGAATTCATAGGTTTCCTCGGCACCCGTGCGGCTTTCGAAGTCGCCGTCGAAAACAGGAGTCGTTATCTTAACCGAGCGGACACCCTCGGGATGTTCGAGACGTGTTGCATTTCCCGCCGGATCGGGGTCGAGAGTAAGCTTGTCGGCCGATGTCAGCGCAAACGGTATGCCGGCTATCGAGATGTGGGGTTTTACAGTTGCTGTCTTGACGGCACGCTTCTGGGTCGTGCGACGCGGCGTGGCGGCGACGACCGGGAGTGCGAGCACCAGCGCCATAGCCATGATGATTGTCTTTTTCATAGAAAATGATGATAATGAAAAGCCACGGCTAAGCCGACTGAAACCGGCATAGCCGTGGCTGTGATATTCTGGTGATTACTGCCACTTATAGGCTGTGGGAGCCATGAGACCGTGACCGCCGAGATATGCGGCGAATGTGCCGGTTATCTGTACTTTCTTACCGAGATTAGAGGCATTGTCCATCAGGTTGAGGGCATTGCGGATAGCGCCTTTGGGGAGATTGACGACAATGCACTTCGAGGCATCGGTCTCACCTGCGCTGTCGGCGATAAGCACGTTGGAGGCTGTCATGGCCGAGGCATTGAACTGAGCCGAGGCAATGTTGCCGTCAGCCCAACCTACGATATAGCCGGCTACCCAGCCCGAACCGCTGTTGTTGAGGGCGAGAGCCTGGGCCACAGTGTAGGGCGAAGCCTCGGTGCCCCCGGTCGAAGGCTTGTCGGGGTTGTCGGGATTATCGGGGTTGTCTGGATTGTCTGGAGTCGTGCTTCCACCGTTACCGAATGCGATCGAGGCGAGGCGCACCTGTCCGGCAGCCCCACGGTTCTCTTCCTTCTCGGCATATATAGCCTTGTCGCCGACAGTGAAGGTCACAGAATTGGCGAAGCCCGTCCAGTGGATGGTCTTGTCGCCGATAGCCTGTTCGGCAACGACGCCTGTCGACGGAGTGAAAGTAGTGTAGCGGTCTGAAGCATAGCGGCCGAGCGTCATCTCCATCTTGTCGATAGGACGGCCGTCGACTGTCGATACCGTCATTGTGTTGCCGGCATAGAGACGCAACTCCTGAGCACTGGCGTTCCATGCGGGAGGTGTGCGGCCGCCGCCGACAGAAACAACAAACTTGACGTCGCCCACGGTGAACTCCGTAGGAGCGTCGGCCAGACCGGCTTGCGCGAAGTTGACAGTCTCATTGATCGGATCGCCTATCGGGGTGTCGGGGTTGTCAGGAGTGTCGGGATTATCGCCGGGATTGTTATCGACACCGTCGATCTTCCATTCGTCTGACGAGCCGGTGTTGCCGGTGATGCCCCATGTGCCGAGTACCTTCGCGAACGAACCTTTGAGCCATATCTGTTTCTTGTAGTTCTTCGGATTGTCGAGCAGATTGCCTTTCTCGCGCAGCGACGAGCCCTGAGGCAGTTCTACCACGAGACAGCTGACGGCCTCGGTTATTTCGGGAGTCTGGGCGATGACGAGAGTATTGGGCATCGAAACGTCGGCTGTCCATTCGATATCGCTGTTTGAGGTCACAGCCGAAGTTCCGGGCACAACGGCACCGACGATATAGCCGGTAACCCAGCCCGAGCCGCCTTCTCCCTTGTTTTCGAGCTCGATGACGCCATCGACCGTATAGGGATTGTCGAGGGAACCCTGCTCGGGCTCTTTCTCGCCGAAGTGGAGGTCGTCGGCCGAGCGCAGAACGAGCTGCCAGGGATCGGCTGTGTTACCCGAATTGAAATAGCTGAGGATTCCGACAACATCGCCCTCCCCTTCCGGAAGAGTCATGCCCCAGAAGTTAGAATAGCCGCTGGTGCGCACGTTGATTGTGTCGCCGCCGGCAAGCACAAGTGTGCGGTTCGATGTTATCTTGCTGCCGTCGGTGAAGGCGAGCTTGCCCCCCTCCTTGAAGTGGCATCCCTTGAACTCGACGAGCTGGCTCTGATATTTGCGGACAACCGACGGAGAGGCCGAAGCATATTCACTGTGGGTTGTCACGTAAGGCTCGACCTGCGACGGTTCGGGCAGTCCGTTCAGCTCGACATGCTCCTTGAAGAACTCCAGCGGGCAGAAGGTGCCTTCGAGAGTTCCCTGATCGGTTTCGCTGGGGAAGCAGATCTGTTCCAGACCGCGATACTTGCCGATATACATGTCGGTTACGTCAATGACTATTTCCTGACCGACACGATATTGGTTGTAGAGCGAATTAGCGTTGAGCGAAATCGTCAGCGCTGCCTGATAGTCGCCCTCATCGAGGCCGCTGCAATCGCGGATGACGAGGTTCTTGTAGACATTTCCGGCAGCATCGGAGCTGATTACGCGCCCGGCTATGACAAGATGCTCGCCGGCATCGTTGACACCGACTTTCGTCACGTAGGCATTATCGTCGCTCCAATAGGTCTCCTTGAGCTGGGCTATCGAGATGTTGGGCTTCAGCGTGGCCTGCGGGGTGACGAGTCCCGGAGCATCGAAGTCGTTCTGACAGGCCGAGAGTCCCGTCAGAGCCACAACGGCAGCCACGACAATTTTATTGAGATGTCTCATATTGGGTAGATTCATGGAGTTACTTTATGATTACGTTTTTCACCTCCCATGTTCCGGCCTTGGCAGCCGTCGAGGTATACTTGAACCCCATCTGGATCTTCTTTCCGGCGAATGCGCTCAGCGATACGTTGCCGCTGCCGACGAAAGTCCATGAAAGCTGGGCGGGCATCGTTATGCCCGACAACTGCTGCCAGGCGCCTCCCTCTTCGCGGGCCCACACGCTTACCTCCCTGACGGCGGTGGCGATGTCGGCGAAGAAGTTGAGGGCATGGTCGAATGTCAATACGGGGCTTCCGGCAGCTTTCGAGAGGTCGACGACGGGCGAGATGAGCCACGACTCCGACTCATAGTTGGTATCCGTTGTCTTGTCGTAGGCTTTAGCTACCATTCCGAACTGGGTCGAATGGGTCCATACAGCCGCCATTCCCGAGGGAAGCTTTACGTTCTCTATCGTGAACGCTCCCTGCGAAGCGGCGAAAGTCTCGTTGAGAAGATCGTTCGTCGAGGGGGTCGGCGGGGTGTCGCCGCCGGGAGTATCAGAGAAGCCGGTGCAGTCGGCCGCGCTGTTGAGGATGAGCTGCGGTGTCTGGTTGTAGTAAGTGACGATAGCTGTTACGTTACCCGTTCCGGCGGGAAGTGTCTGGCTGCGCCAGTCGGCGTATGCGCTTGTGCGCACGATGACGGTGTTGCCCGAAGCGTCGAGAAGGTCTACGCTCGTTGCCTGACCGCCCTCTA
>DBGBEM010000128.1:0-6786 GCA_048477235.1 Muribaculaceae bacterium
CGTCGGTGGCCTGCGCGATGCCGAGGGCCGAGCGGTGGCGCAGGCCCAGCGAGCGCGGAACATTGACGTCATGGCTGACGGGCAGAATGCACCCCGCCGCCTTTATGCGCCCGTCGGCGATTATGAGTGCGCCGTCGTGGAGCGGCGAGTTCTTGAAAAAGATATTTTCGATGAGGCGTGTGTTTATACGCGCGTCGATCATGTCGCCGGTTTTCTCGTATTGGTCGAGCGGAACCTCTTCCTGAATGACAATCAGGGCGCCGGTCTTCGACTTGGCCATATTCATGCAGGCATCGCCGCCCGGCAGCACGTACTTGCGGTTTCGGGCTTCGCCGTCGTCGTGGGTGTGATGGAAGAGGTTTCGCAGAAAGCGCCATCGCTTGTGGTCGCCGAGTTCGACGAGGAAACGTTTTATCTGGTCCTGGAATATGATGACGAGAACAAGCAGGCCGATGCTCATGAACTTGTCGAGAACCGACCCGATAAGTTTCATCTCGAGAATCTGGCTGGCGAGAACCCACACACCCAGAAAGGCCAGGATTCCGTAGAATATGTTGATTGTGCCGCTCTCACGCATCATTCGGTAGAGGTAGAAGAGCAGCAGGCCCATCAACAGAACGTCGAGAAGGTCGCGCAGGGTGAAAGCGGTCAACATAATGCTCAGGCGGGGGTTGGATAGGTTAGACTGACAATCTCGCGGGCCTCGACGGCGGCTTTGACATCGTGGACGCGCAGTATTGCAGCGCCGTTGACGAGAGCCAGAGTATTGGCTGCCGTTGTAGCCTCGAGGGCTTCGGCGGCTGTGATTCCGAGCGGCCGGGTAAGCATCGATTTGCGCGACAGTCCGATGAGCACAGGCGTGCCCAGCAGCTCTTCGATTTCGGCGGTAGCGCGCAGAAGTTCATAGTTCTGGCCGACGGTCTTGGCGAATCCGAGGCCGGGGTCGGCTATGATGTCGGCCACTCCGGCAAGCCGGAATCGTTCGATTTTACGCGAGAGGTCGGCCACGACTTCAGCTACGACACCTTCGGGGTAGTCACACATGCTTTGCATTGTGGCCGGTGTTCCGCGCATGTGCATCATTATATAGGGAACGTGCAGAGAGGCCACTGTAGGCATCATTTCCGGGTCGAGATCTCCGCCCGAAATGTCGTTGATGATGTCGGCCCCATGCTCCACGGCGCTTCGGGCCACTGAAGCTCTGAAAGTATCGACACTCAGGGGAATGTCGGCGCTGACCGAACGCACAGCCTCGACGCCGACGGCTATACGGGCTTCCTCGGTGGCGGCGTCGCAGGTCTCGGCGCCCGGACGTGTCGAGCAGGCTCCGAGGTCGATAATGTCGGCTCCGTCGGCAATCATCGCGGCGGCGCGACCGGCGATGCTGTCGGCGTCGGCAGCCCGCGATCCTTCCCAGAAGCTGTCGGGGGTCACGTTGATTATGCCCATTATCATGGGGCGCTCGACGCGGAGAAGATTGCCGCGGATGTTCAGAGTGAAGGGCTTCATGGCGCGTTGGCGGTTAGTGGCGGAGAAGAATCAGTTCGAGATCAGGCGTTACACCGCGGCCGCTCTCTTTCTTCAGCAGGGCGCGCACGCGGTAGCGGCCGTCGGGAAGGGTCTCAGCCGGACGCCAGATGAAGGGGAAGTTCGGGTTGGCGGTCGATTCGATTGTCTTGCCGTTGATGTCTTCGATAATAAGACGAGCTACTTCAGCACCTGAATTCGACGTGAAAGTTATTGTGGCGTTGGAGGTCACGATGTCGTCGTCGGCAGTCAGCTTGCCGGTGAGACCCGAGTTCGTCAGATTGAAGGATATGCGGCGTGTCGAGAAGTTGCCGAGGTTGTCGCTGACAGTGAGGCCGGCTGTATGGTAGCCTTCGCTGATTCCGCTGAGCGGAACGCGAAGTGTGGCGCTCCCGTCGGCGTTGAACACGAAAGCCCCCTGCATATCGGTTATCGAGTTGGTGTCGTCGATAACGAGGCGCGGGCGGTTGCCCAGATTGCCGAGTGAGAGGTAGAGTCCCGAAGGATCGGGCGCGATTGTGGCGTAGACTACGGCGGGGGCCGCTACACCGTCGCCGTCGCTGAACGACGGACTGTTGACGTAGAATTCCGAGATTTCAGGCCCTGTGGTATCCCCCTCGGGCTTGTCTCCGTCAGTGCCGACGCTTATGCCTCGCCAGATGGCACAGGCGCTTCCGCCGTCAGCGGTCGGAGCTGTTGCGGTGATTACTACAAGATTGCCTTTGGCAGGATTGCCTGCGGCAGGCTTCGGAAGTGTCAGACTGACGCTCCAGCGTCCGTTGGCGATTCCGGCCGATGCCGACGCCAGCAGATCTTGCTCGATGTCGAACTGACGGTCGGGGGTGTCGTCGTTGCCCGGATCGAGGGTGCCGGCCTGCGTAAGTCCGTCGTAGACGGCCACGCGGGCTGTACCCGTGTAATTTTCGATAACATCGCCTGTTGCAGGGTCATTGACGGTTCCTTCGAGCTTTATAGTCTGATAGGCTTTAACAGGCTTGGGCGCTCCGGCGGTCTCTTCGCCGTCGAGCGATGTCACGGCCATGGTATAGCGCGGAGCATGAATCGGCATTGCCGGGTCGGCGCCGAGATTGTAGTTGAGGGTGTTGATTCCGAGACCCTCGGCGGCGCTTGTGATGGTCTGGGACGTCGATTCCATTATCTTGTTGAACGAGCGCTTCCAGATGTCGCCGATATATTCGCTTCCGCGGTTGGCGGCATATTCGTCGGTGAAGGCGTAGTAGAGCTGGCGGTTGTGGCTCAGATAAACCTGGCGGCCGGCCGATATGACTCCGATGGGGCCGCTGTCGTGGAGCAGCATTGTGTTGCCTAAAGTAGGAGCTGTCGAGCCGAGTGACAGAACGTGGCAGGTTGCCATGAAAATCATCGGGTGGTTACCGAAGTTGATGTCTTCGGCTGTCGAGCTTGTCATCAGCGACGGAGGCCCGATGCTTTCGTATGAGCCGTGGCCGGCAAAAATCCCGAGACCGGCGCCGCGGGTGAAGAACCGCGACACAGTTCCGAGTCTGTCGGTCTCGTTCATAGGCGAGAACATTGCTGTGAAGGTCTTGTTGAGGGCCATTCCGAGAGAGCCCTCGGAGAGGCGCCGGCCGGCTTCTTCGCTCATATCGACGTGCTGGTTGGCATCGCCGTGGCCTGCAAGGAGAATCGTTCGCGAGAAGTCGTCGGTCTTGTAGTAGTTTTCGAGATGATCGCGGAATTTCACTACGGCGGCGTCGGCTTCGTCGGTGGTCGATACGGGATAGCGCCCTACAGCGATGTCGACCTTTGTGCGCCAGATGTCGGCGGTGGTGAAGTCGTCGGAGAGCATTCCGAAGAAGGTGTCGGCCATGAAGGCGCGCGGATCCATCGTGTAGTATGGAGCGAAGCTTGAGCCCGGATTGTCGGTGGCCTGATATGTTACGATATAGTTGTTGTCGCTGAGAATGAGATGACGGTTATCCCAGCTTCCGAGTCCGAAGAGAAACAGGTAGCGGAACGATTCGGGATTGCGGTCGTAGAGCATCTTCACGTAACGCCGGAGACCGATGGCCGATTGAGCGCCGGATGAGAACTCGTTGTAGACTGTCTCGGGCGATACAACTTTGACGCGTAAGCCCTGATGCTTCTTGTGGAGAGCGGCGATTTCGCGTGCCTGCTTTATATAGGCTTCGGGGGCCACGATAAGCATGTCGATCGGAGCGCTGTCGCCGTGAAGGTTGCTGTTGGACGCTTCGCCGATATATTCAGGGGTGAAAAAACCGTTTTCAGAGGTCGGATCGAAAGCAACGATGCGTGCGCCGGAAGCGGCCTGAGGGGTGACGGAGTTATCGTCGCCGACCTCCATCGGGCGGACGCCCAGAGCTGAGGTGACGTCCCAGACGCGCGACGCCGGCGTGAGGCCGTCGATGGCGACATTGGCCCCGTTGAGGCTCGGGAACTGCATCTGAAGCTGGCCGTGGGCACCGAGCCTGTTGTAGCGCCGATAAAGCACGGCGGCGTAGTTCATTGCCATCCATTCGAGACCGGAGTCTGACGAGTAGAAGCTGACGGGAAGCGTCAGGGTGTCGCTCCAGTCGAACGGGGCCACAGTGACATACGAGCGTTTCGGCATCTGAGACATGATGACCTGACCGGAGATTTCAGGATCGTAGCCGAAGTTATAGGCGAACGATTCGTCGCTGCCGCGCCGGTAGCTTGTCGGCACTCCGGGCACGAGCTTGAGCTTCGATGCAACGGTATTTGTGGCGCGCCATGCGGGCTGGTAGAGCAGATAGAAGTAGAACGGATTGGCCGAGGCATCAGGATTCTGAACGGCATCGAAAACCGAGAACGAATATTTGCCTTCGGGCGAATCGGCTGAGGTTATTTTGTTGCTGAAATAATATGAGGCTCCTTCGGCCGGACACCATTGCTCGCGTTCCTGATAGTCGAAGGAGATATGCTCGCTGCGCGAGCTGTTTTCCGAGGCTATGTAGGGAACTTCGTCGGCTGCGGGGCTGTCGGCCTCGCTGTCGCTGAGAAAATAGACCGAGTAGGGGGCGTAGTAGTTGCGGACTGTCTCGATGTTGCGTATGTCGCTGACGGTCACGCGATAGTCGGCCTCTCCGTAGAAATACAGGCTGTTGTCGATGACGGCACTGTATTGCATCGGAAGATCGTCGGGCGTTTCAGCGCTGAAGGTGGCGTCTGCCAGCTCTACTCCACTGTAGCCGTAGACGCGCACGTCAGCAGGGTCGGAGAATCCCCAGCGGCTCAGCTGTTCGGCTGTCAGCCGCTGGATTCCGGTCTGTGTTACTTTGATCTTGACCCACCGTCCTTCGGCAAGACGCGAGGCGGTGGCGAAATGAGATGCCGGGAGAGCGGCTGCCTGAAGGCAGCACAGGAGAGCTCCCGCTGTGAGGATATGTCTTGGTAGCTTCATTGAGTTACTTTAGTCGGACTGTTAGGGCGTCGTCGGTGTCGTTGACGCTGATTCTGATTGTTGTTTCGGGTTCGGCCGGAATTTCGGCCGGCGTTATAGCGGGGATGAGCCAGTCGCCCATCTGAAGGGTCATATAGTTCGAGAGGGCGGCGACGACATTGTCGAGGTCGAGCGCCTCGCTGCCGAGACCAAGGCTTATTTCGCCGGCTTTAAGCATGTAGCAGCCGTCGGGACTGAGGTCGAGACGGGGGCCGAGTGTCATCGCTCCCTCGAAAGCATGAAAGAGGCCGTCGAGCCTGTTGTCGGGGTCGGGAAGAACGGGCCGGAGAATCATGGCGGCGGCAACTCCGTCGATATACCGCCGGGCGAAGCGCGGATCTATGGATTTGCCAAGACGCCCCAGCCGGAAGGCTAAAACAGGGCGGGCGGCCCATGTCGGAGCCCATGCGGGCACGAAAAGAGGCTTGCCGCCGAGAATCATAGCGCTCGAAGGCACAATGCTCAGCGCTATCGGTTCGGGTATGGCCTCTCCGGGTCTGCGGCCGACGACGATGGCTTTCATTCCTGCCTGCCGCCTCCGGCGGCGATCGATGATGCGCCCATTCTGTTATACATGACGGCAAGATGGGCGTAGATCGATGTGTTCTGAATGACGATGCCTTCGGGAGGCACAATCCTGAACGGAGTAAAGTTCCAGAGCGCTTTAACGCCGGCTGCGACAAGACTGTCGGCAACGGCCTGGGCGCATTCGACGGGAACAGTGACGATTCCTATTCCGGCGCCGAGGGCTTCGCGGCGTTCGGCGAGTTCTCTGACATCGTAGACGGGGACTCCGGCGACTTCGGTGCCGATAATCGAGGGGTTGGTGTCGAATCCGGCAACTATTTCGAGCCCGTAGCGCTGCAGACCGTTGTCGGCTATCAGCGATGCGCCGAGACTTCCGACTCCGACGATGATGGCCTTATGGTTCTGCCTGAAGCCGAGAAAGTTTGAAAGCGCCTGCTCGAGGTTTGCCACTTCATAGCCTATGCGGGTTTTCCCTTTTATGGCTAAAAAAGAAAGATCTTTGGCGATCTGCGACGGATCTAAGTTGAGAGTGCGCGCTATGGCAGTCGATGAAACATATTCCTGCCCCTGCTCGCGAAGCATGCTGACGTATGCCAGATACCAGGGCAGACGCCTAAGCGTCGGCTCCGGCAAAACGGCGCGCCGTGACTGTTGGGCGCCGCGCTGTCTGGTGTAGGAAGAAGGTGTTGACATCAGAGACGGAATTCGACTGCAAATTTACAAATTTTCGGTCAGTCAGACAATAGTTTAGTTTATTGTCCGGTGACAGCAAGGCGGCGCCCTTTCGACGATGTGGTCTCGCCGTCGCAGCTGACGGTGGCGCGATAGAGGTAGATTCCGCGGTTTACCCGGTGACCGGCGCCGTCACACAGATTCCATGTCATCGGCGACGACACGAACATATCGCTGCGGCCGCGCTTGGTGTTGCTCCACAGCAGATGCCCCAGAAGGTCGTAGACGCCGACGGTCACTTCGATGGTGGCGTCGGGACGGTTGTGGCGCACGAAGAAGTTCGCTTCGGTCGAGGCCGGGTTGACGTCGGTATATACGTCGAAGATCGTCGGAGCCTGTCCGGGTTCGACAAAGAACTCTATCGATGCTCTGCCGAAGTTGTTGGCGGTGTCCCAGACGCGAAGCGAAAGGGTGTGGTTGCCGGCAGCCAGATCTTCGAGCGGGTAGGCGACGGTTCCCGACGGCGAGCCGTCGGCCGCCGGCTGGTAGTAGTCGCTGACGTCGGTGAAACTCGATTCGTCGTCGAGGCTAAGCAGCAG
>DBGBEM010000129.1:0-3443 GCA_048477235.1 Muribaculaceae bacterium
ACCTCGTCTGGAGCAATCAAATCCAATACAATTGCAGCAGAATATACTCCGAAAGACAGGAAGAAAAATATGTCAATCAGATATATTTCTGCCGAGGCAAAGCTCCCGCCGGCTGGTCTATGGAACTGTTCCCGACATTCAGGGCCTATACCTACTACGAGAGTGAAACTCCCCTGCTTTTTGGCATTGAACTTCCGGCAATGAGATTCGAAAACGACGGCTGTCGGTTTCTGACCTTCCGGCAGACAGGCAGCCACGACTCAACCTTAGGAGTCTACAATTACGACAATATGCGCGGACGCCATTATAACGACAATCCTTATCTCGCGCTGAACGCCGGCGAGAATCCTGTTTTCGGAGCGACTACACCTATTGTGCAGTTCACACGTCCGTCAGAAATGTTCGGATACAGCTACATCGGCCGCTACGGCGAACTGCGTTCGGTCGACTACTTCGGTCAGGACTTCTCGATCCGACTCGACGGCAAAGAAGTCTGGACCGATTATCCCGAAACCACGTATTTCTACATGACCGAAGACTGGGAGCCGGGAATTGCCTATGAGAAAGGCGAATGGGAATATGAGATGTCGGCCTCCACTCTCAAAGTCGACGGCCTTGAAAGCAAAACCCACTGCCTGATGCGTTTCAAAGAAAGCGACACGTTTACATGGCCCACACTGACGGCACTGCAGTTCCGCGATAACGACGGCAACATCACCGACCGCTTCGACACCGGCAAAGAGGGCAATATGATATTCTACGGAGGCGAATGGAGCGGAAACGAATTTTTCGACTGCACGGCGCCGCGCGAGCTCAAAGTAGAATACGCGCCCTACGGTTCTGACACATACACCGAGGTTGAATACGCCGGACAGCCCGACAAACGCTTCATGCCCGCCTACGGCGACTGCTACGAGGCCTCGCTCGCACAGGTTACGCGCACGAGCGCCTCGGGATGGTACGGTCTGAGATTCACCATCACCGACAGTCAGGGCAACACTCAGCAGCAGACCGTCAGCCCGGCCTTCCGCATCGCCGAGTTTGCCGGAATCGACGGCGTCAGCTCCGGGCAGAACGACACTGTCAGCGTCGACAACCGCAGCATCATTGCTCCCGAAGGCGCAGCCATCTACAGCATTGACGGGCGCCGTGTCGGCGCCCGCGACCTGACTCCGGGAACCTACATCGTTGTCACGGCCGACAGCGTGACAAAAGTCAGCGTCAGATAACCCGCGCCTCCACTCCACACCGCAGGCGCCCCGAAGACCGCAAAGTCCCCGGGGCGCCCTTGGCTCAAAATCTCAACGGCGTATTATTATAACTCAGTTTTAAGGAATTCCCGAAGATGAATATGCTTGATTCCGGGATATTCAGCAATTTCTCCTGTAATCGGATCCATCGTAACGACATATTTCGGATAGTTATCCTTTATCGCCATCAGATTTCCGAATTCCCGACCAATCGTTTCGTCTGAAGCAAGAAGATAGGCAACCTGCACATATAACGTGGCACTCCCTTTTGTAGCAACAAAATCAACTTCTCCGGCCCGAAGAATTCCTACACTGACATTGTATCCCTGAGTCAGCAGATACAAGTAAACAACATTCTCCATTATCTTCTCGATACTTCCGCGCAGATTGAATCCACAAAGATAGTTTCTCAGACCGTGGTCAGCAAAATAATACTTATTAATCTGTTCAAACAATCTTTTGCCGTGAATATCGAAACGTGCGACGGGGTTAATTATGAGAGCCTTGCAAAGATGGTCTATATATGCCGACGTAATGGAATCAGAGATTTTCTCGCCCTGCGACTTCATGAACCTGACAATGCTGTTTGTCGAGATCAGTTTCCCGATATTATCTGCTATGAATCTCGAAAGATTCTCCATAAAAGGAACATTCCTTATATTTTCTCTCGCAACGACATCGCGCATCATAATGGTATTATAAACACCCTGAAGATAATCCCTCACGTGAATTTCGTCCTTGATATCATATAGACGCAACCCTGGCAGACCGCCGACTCTCAGATAATCGGCAAGCGATTCATCGGAATCTGTCAGGCCGTGGAACTCAAGAAATTCGCTGTAACTCAATCCATATATTGGAATCTCAATATAACGTCCGCCAAGACGTGTAGCAAGTTCGGATGAGAAAACATAGGCATTGCTGCCGGTAGCTATTATCTGACAGCGGTCTTCGGCATGAAAGCTGCGAAGAGCATTCTCATATCCTTCTATATCCTGAACTTCGTCAATCAACAGATAATTGTCGCCTTCAGTCGCAAATTTCGGAGATACGTAATTGTAAAGTTCAGTCGCATTGGTTATATGACTGAATTCTATAAGCTCTTTATTGACATATACAACCGTAGAGCCGGGGCGGTTTTCATTAAGCCATTGATTTAACTGTCGAAGCATGAAGCTCTTACCGACTCGCCGTTGACCGATAAGTATTATCATCATCCCTCTGTTCAGATGGGCTACGATATGTGAGAGATATGATTTGCGAATTATAATGTCCATCTTTCTAAGATTTATTTGCAAAAGTACCGATTTATACCTCACAAAACAAGCGATTTTGTCAATTTTTCGAGGTATACATGGAAACTTTTGTATTTTTTGCTAATTCTTCGGTTTATAGCCTGAAATTCCACGGGGAGGCGATATATTATACGCCTTATAAGACTTATAAGACTTATAAGACTTATCGAGCTTATGGGACTTATAACAAAAAGTTTCAGTAAATTTGCGGGATGAAACAGATTGTGGCACTTCTGACGGCGCTGGCGCTGGCTCTCTGCGCAAGCGCGCAGGCTCCCGCCGATACTGTCGCCGGCCGCCCGGCCACGGCAATAGCCGCCGCGGGCGCTCTTGCCATCGCCGAGGGCGCGATAGCCCACACCGTAGCACCGCAGTTCGGCTCGACAACGCTCGCCGAGCCCGGCCGCGGCAGCAACGCCGTGGCCGACGTGGCGCAGTATGTTCCGCTCGTCTTCCCCTGGGCCATGAAGGCCTGCGGCGCTCCGACGCGCTCGGGATGGGGGCGTATGGCGGTCAGTCAGGGCTTCGGCGCGCTGATAATGGCCGCTTCGGTCGAGGCTGTCAAGCGCAGCGTGACGTCGCAGCGCCCCGACGGTAGCGACTGGCGCTCTTTCCCCTCGGGCCACACCGCATGGGCTTTCATGGGCGCTACGGCCACGGCCATAGAACTATCGGAGCTGTCCCCCTGGTATGCCGTCGGAGCCTATTCCTTCGCTGCCGCAGTGGCGGCTGAGCGCATCATCGACAGCCGCCATTTCCCCGCCGACGTCGTTGCCGGAGCCGGAATAGGAATAGTGTCGGCTCAGGTCGGATACTGGCTCGGCGATGTCATCTTCGGCAGCCGTCAGCTCAACAGGATTTCCGACACTACGGGCGCAGGGGCGTGGCAGGTATCGGT
>DBGBEM010000130.1:0-1352 GCA_048477235.1 Muribaculaceae bacterium
CCTGTCGACAACGACGGCGGAATGATGGGTCTCGACGCTGTGCTCACAGATGAGTGGGTCGGACTCTACACCGGTAAGATCGACCTGAAGAATATCGCCAGTCCGGCTCTGACATTCTGGCTTTACCATTATATCAGCGTCAACGGCCGCGACAATGAGAACCGCGTGAAGGTCTCGGTATGCCCGGCCGGAGAATATGATTTCACCGTTCTTAAAGAATTCCAGATAAAGGATCTCGGCGAGCGCAATGCATGGCATAAGGCTACTGTCGACCTCAGTGCCTACGAGGGGAAAGTTGTCAGACTGAGAGTCGATGTTCTGCCTCAGTCGTCGATCTACACACATCTCGACGATATGCGCGTAGCAACATCGTCGGCCTGCAACCTGACGGCTTCGGCCATCAAAGCTCCGGCATCGGTCGGCGTCGACACTCCGTTCGATGTCAGCTTCACGGTCACCAACAGCGGCGACAGCGACATGACCGGCATCACAGTCAGTCTCGAACGCGACGGTGAAGTCGTCGGCAGCAAGACGATCGACAAACTCTCTTCGGGAGTTTCGGCCGATGTGAAATTCTCGACGACTCTCGACAACTGTTCGGGTGAGAGCGTGACCTTCGCCGGCCGCGTCGAAGCCGAAGGCGACCTTATCGAACGCGACAACCTGACCGATGGCGTCCTCGTCTGGCTGCGCCGTAACGGGGTGCCGGCTCCCGGCGAACTTGCCGGAGAGCAGCAGGGCGATGCGGTAGTCCTGACATGGACTGAGCCTGTCCTTTCAGAGGCAGCTCCCGAAGCCCGGACAGAAGACTTCGAAAGCTCGACAGCCTGGACATCGACAGTCGACGGCTGGAAGTTCCTCGACCTCGACGAAGCCACCATCGGCGGAATCGGCAAGAAACAGCTCCCCGTTAGCGGACGTCAGTCGTTCTTCCTCATGGACGGCACATATCCCGCTCTCAACGACGCCAATTCGGGCACGCGCTTCCACGCATTCTCGGGCGACCTCTATCTCTGCTCGATGTATTCGATGAGAGGCAACCAGTATGTCCGCAGCAACGACTGGGCTATCACTCCCGAACTCTATGGCGGCCCGCAGACAGTCAGCCTCTATGCGTCGAGCTTTCTCGCCGATGCCGGCCAGACCCAGTATAACGAGACTTTCGAGGTTCTCTACTCGCTGACAGGCACCGAGCCCGAAGACTTCATCCTCGCCGAGCGTTTCGAAGAGATAGCTCCGCAGTGGACGCGCTACGACATCTTCCTGCCCGACGGCGCCCGCTATATGGCAATCCGCGGAGTTTCGTTCGACCGCTATCTTCTGATGGTCGACGATGTCGCCTTCGCCCGCGC
>DBGBEM010000131.1:0-1142 GCA_048477235.1 Muribaculaceae bacterium
TCCTCGTCGATGGTGATGACTTCGCCGCAGGTGGGGCACTTGACCTCATAGAGCGTTTCGCTGCCAAAGTCGTACTCGTTCTGATCGTCGTCGTCCTCGTCGTCTTCGTAGTCCTCGTCTTCGTCGTAGTCGTCATACTCGTCGTCATCGTCGTCCATCAGGTAATCGTCGATGTTGTCGAGATCCTCTTCGATGCAGTCGAGCTCATCGGAAATGCAGTCCACGACTTCTTCCAGATCGGAAACATTCTCAGCCACGTCCTGAAGCATACTGATGATCTCAGAGATCAGTTTGCCCTCGTTAGTTTCGGTGTCGAGCTTCATGCCCTCCATCAGGCCCTTGAGATATGCGGATTTTTCAGAAAGCGTCATCGTAAAATCTCCTTTCCGGCGGTTTGCCTTTCGCTGACGTTTGGATTAACCCTTGACTCGGCCCAGATATTCGCCCGTGCGGGTGTCGATCTGGATCTTTTCGCCCTCGTTGATGAACAGGGGAACCTTGATCTCCGCGCCCGTCTCGACGGTCGCGGGCTTGGTGACGTTGGTAGCGGTGTCGCCCTTGACGCCCGGATCGGCCTTGGTAACGGTCAGCTCGACGAAGTTCGGCGTTTCGACGCTGAAGACGTTGCCCTTGTAGCTCAGGAGCTTGACCGGGGTGTTTTCCTTGATGAACTTGAAGGAGTCGTCGAGCATATCCTTGCTGACGGGAACCATGTCGTACGTCTCCTGATCCATGAAGTAGTACAGATCGCCGTCGTTGTAGCTGTACTCATAATCCTTGCGCTCGATGAAAGCCTCTTCGAACTTTGCAGTCGGGTTGAAAGAGGTCTCGGTCACGGCGCCGGTCACGACGTTCTTCATCTTCGTGCGGACGAATGCAGCGCCCTTGCCGGGCTTGACGTGCTGGAACTCCACGACCTGCATGATCTTGCCGTCCATCTCAAATGTTTTACCGTTTCTGAAATCGCCAGCGGTAATAGTAGCCATAAAAATATTCCTCCAATATACGTGTAGAATACACCAACAAATAAAATAGCGTTTTGATTTTACACTATTTTGCTCGGCTTTTCAAGATATTTTATAAAATAATCAAATTTTTCGGGCTCTTCGTCAGGATCTCGCATCCGGTTTCGGTGATGACGG
>DBGBEM010000132.1:0-9904 GCA_048477235.1 Muribaculaceae bacterium
ACTCCCCCTTCGCCTACGACGGCAACCCCGACCTTCTGGGCGCCACCGACGTCGCCGCGCAGTTCACCGACGACAACTATGTCAGCAAGCCCGTCAGCCTCGGCTTCGCCTTCCCCTACTACGGCAAGACCTACGAGGAAGCCTACATCACCTCCTACGGCGGAATAATGTTCGCCGTCAACGATGAAGAGAACTTCTGGCCGCCGCTGAGCCCGACCTCGTCGTCGATAAAAGGCACGGGCCTCATCAGCGCCTACGGCTCGCAGCTGATGATGAACCCCGGTTCGAAGGTGATCTATGCCCGTCAGGACGGCAAATTCGTCGTCAAGTTCATCAACGTCCTGGCCTCTGTCTATGCCGGCGACTATATTCCCGTATCGTTCCATATCACCCTGTCGGCCAACGGCGACATCGAGATGTTCTACGACGACTATTATCCCGACAATGTGTTCCAGAGCGGCTCGGGCCTCTTCTGCGGCATCAACGACCCCGCCGTCGCCGACCCGCTGGCAGTGACCAGCGCCGATGTCGCCGACTACTGGGGCACGGAAGAGCCCACGGCCGAGAACAGCCGCTTCAGGGAATTCGGCCCCGGCACCGCTGTGAAGTTCGAGGCGCCGAAAGCCTCCTTCGTGACCGCCCTGTCGGCTCCGGCCGGCGTTGTCGCCCCCGGGGAGAGCGTGAAGATCGACGCCACTCTGAGCGCCGGCAGCGACCTCTACGCAGGCCCGACCTTCAACAATCTGGCCATCGTCACTACCGACCCGTCGCCGGCCTACTCGGCTGTGCGCATAAACGCCGTCATCGACGGTGAGGGGCTCAGCGGCCTGGCGGCTGTCGACAACACCGACATCGACTTCGGACGCGCGTTCCGCACCTCCGACGTCCGCGTTCCTGTCTGCGTCAAGAATACCGGCCGCAACACCATGACCGTCACCGGCGCCTCGTTCGCCGGCGCCCGAATGACCGTCGGCGCCACACTGCCTCTGGTCATCGACCCCGGAATGTCGAAAGACTTCATCGTCACCGTGCCGACCGACAAAGAAGGCGATCTCAGCGATCTGCTGAAGATAACGACCACAGCCGGCGATCTCGAGGTTTCGATCCACGGAACAGTCATCGGCTGCCCGCAGATCGCAATGAGTTTCGACGAAATCAACGAGACCGTGGCCAGCGGCGAACCGCTGCAGAAGACCCTCACCGTCGAGAACACAGGCAACGAGGAACTAACCTACGCCCTGACCCCCGACCCGATAGCATCGCTCACCGTGCCGGAACGCGCCGACTCGAAAGTAGCCTACACCTACACCGCGGCCGTCGACAATGCCTCGGCCGCCGTCGAATGGGTCGACATCGAGACCAACGGCCTCGGCGAGCACAACGCCCTGACCTACTATATCAACCACGACTATATTGCCGTCGATCTTCCTTTCGAATTCCCGTTCTACGGCAAGAAGTACCGGAAGATGTATGTCTACAACACCGGCTTCGTCTCGTTCACCGAGCGCGACGACAACCGCCTCTGGCCCGAACCGCCGGCCGACTTCCCTCAGGGCACGCTCTTCAGCAACATCATCGCCCCCTACTGGGGACTCCACTCAATGGACGAGACCAAGACAGCCGGAACCTACCACTATGTGACCGACAACCGCGCCATAGTGTCGTTCATGGAATACGGCAACACGATGAACATCGGCGTCTGCTTCCAGCTCATTCTCAACGCCGACGGAACTTTCAGCTTCTGCTACAAGGCAGCCGACGAGAACGCCCAGCTCATGGGCTCGTTCGGCCTGGCAGGCATATCGAACGAAGGCGGCACCGACTATATCCGTCTGGCCGACCGCATGTTAAACTTCGGCAACAGCGTGCGCTTCACCCCCGTGACAACGCTCGCCCTCGCTCCCGGAGCCAAAGACAACATCGGCTTCGCCTTCGACACCGACCGCATGGCCGGACTCTATCAGACAGCCTTCGCTATGGCCACGAACGTTCCCTCGCGCGAATCGATAGAGATTCCCGTGACCCTCACCGTCACCGGCGAGGCCGCCCCGGAATTCCCCTCGGCTGTAAGCGTCGAGCACACCTACGGCTACCGCTCGACCGACTGGTCGAACCCGATCGTCGGCATGGGCGCCTGCTACGACGCACCTTTCGAAGTGCGCAACAGCGGAACAGCCCCCTTCACTATCCTCTCGATAGCCGTCGACGGCCCGAGCATCTACGACGAATGGTTCGACGAATACACCCAGCTGTTCCAGCTCATGGTCAACGGCCCCGAAATCGACTGGATCACCGGCGAGCCTACCGGCAATTACGTGTGGCAGATGTACGACGGCATGACCCCCTTCACCGTCGGCCGCGCCGCGCTTCAGTTCTCCGTGCCGATGATGGAATGCGAGCAGTGGATGACCCCCGGCGAATACAACGTCAACCTGACGTTCTACTACACCACCGGCGACATCTACTCCGATGACTACGACGTCGAGCAGGCTGTCGTTCCCGTGAAATTCACCGTGACCTCCGCTCCGGCGATGACTCTCGACAAGGAAGAGATATACGTCAGGGCAACCGCCGACGACCATGTCTCGACCGAGACCGTCACCCTCGGCAACAGCGGCGAATACCGCCTCGACTATTCGATGTATGTCGACCCGACAGGCGTCGGCGAACAGCCCTCTGAGGGGGGCGATCCCGGCATCGATCCGATGCGCCGCGTCCGCCGCGCTCCGAAGATGGAGCTCGTGCGCCCCGTCGACGTGCCCGCTCCGCTGCGCGCCCCGGTGAAAGCCGGAGAAAGCTCGGCCAGCGCCTACGACGTCCCCTCCGACGTAGACTACCGCAACGCCCTCTACTATCCCGCGTCGCAAGGCTCGACCAACGCCTATAACTACGGAGCGAACTCGCTGACGGCCGAATATATCGCCGCCACCTGCTTCACAGCTCCCGCCGAAGGCTTCAACATTTCGCAGATCTACACCGCCATAACCATCGAACAGGCCCGCAACGCCCAGATTAAAGTCGAGGTTATCGAAGGCGAAGACCCGTCGTCGGGAACCGTTCTGGCAGAAGGCTCGCTCTTCATAGCCGAGCAGGACGACCCGTCGAAAGGCGGCTTCTACGTCATCCCGCTCGACCACGCCGTGTTCATGAACCCCGGCGAGAAATTCTGCGTCGCCATAACCTATCCCGAGGGCATGAAATATCCCGCCTATCTCGTCAATAAGGCCGAGGCCTTCGTCGAAGGACGCTATCTCGGATATGTCGAAGACTTCGGATGGTTCGACGTCGGCGCCCTCTTCAACGAGCAATACGGCTCGCTCGGCTACATCATGACCTGCCTCGAAACCGTCGAAGGCTCTTCATGGATAAAGCTGCTGACTCCCGGCGAAGGCGCCGTGGCCGTAGAAGCCACCCATGAGGTCAAGCTCGAAGTCAATGCCGCCCACGCCCGCCTCGAAAAAGGCAACAAGGCTATGCTCGTCGTCAAGACCAACGACCCGGCCATGCCCCTGCTGAACTTCCCCGTCACCCTCGACAAGAACGGCCGCCCGGTCATCACCGGCCCCGACAGCCGACTCTTTGTCAGAGAGAACGACAAAGCTTCGACATCGCTCAGCGTTACCGACCCCGACGGCGACGCCATGACCCTGCGCTTCTCCGACGTCGACAATCTGTCGACGGCTACCGTCACTGCCGACGGCACCCTGCTGACTCCCGCTGACGACGGCACCTATGCCGTTGCCGCCGGAACAGAGGAAGTCAAAGTCGACGTCGAAGTCAGCGCCGCCTACGGCGACGCAGGCGACGGCTACGCCTTCGTGCTGACAGCCACCGACGCCGGCAGCCACCGCGCCGAATTCGTCGGCCGCTACACGGTCGAGAAAGTCAACCGCGCCCCCGAAGCCGCCGAAGTGAAACCCGTCACCGTAGAGCTTGAGAAGCTCACCGCTCCCATCGCCTACGCCGACCTCTTCACCGACCCCGACGGCGACGAGATGACATACGCCTTCGAAATCGCCGAAAACCGTCATGTCGAAGCCTACACTACCCCCGACGGCGTTGTCTTCTACGGCAAAGCTATCGGCACGGCCGAGGCCACACTGACAGCTACCGACGTCAACGGCGCATCGACAACGCTGACTATCCCCGTTGAAGTCACCGCAGCCGCCGGCATCGAAGGCATCGGCGCCGCCGACAGCTTCATAGCTCTGGTGGAGAATCCCGTGGCCGACATGCTCCGCGTGCGTTGCGGCTTCACCGCCCCCGGCTCGCTGTTTGAGCTCTACGACATCGCCGGCAACCGTGTTGCCCGCGCCACAGCCGACGTCAGCAACGGCGACACCGTCGCTATCCGCGTAGCCGGGCTCGCCGCAGGCCACTACCTGCTACGCGTCACCGACGGCCGCCGCAGCGCCGTAGCCCGCGTAGTCAAACTCTGACCCCATATTCAGCATCCACCTTCCGAGGCCGCGCCCACCACAGCGCGGCCTCGCTCGTCATGAGCCGGAGGCAGAACCGACATCTCGGAAGGAGGCGCAGAACTCACAATTATAGATCAAACAGTAAGTATTTGTGCATTTTATGTAGGGCTGCACCATGGTGCAGCCGTCAGAGCGACTGCTGACAACTAAATTGGCCAGGGGGTGTTGCAGAATCCGTAATTATTATCGGGGCGTAGGGATGCACGCTCGTGCATCCTCTTATAGTCAATGCTTTAACGTCGGATGCTCCATGGAGCATCCCTACGCTTAGCCAGTTCTGCAACACCCCCGGCTACTCTTTGTCGGAAACTTCGACTCGAAAAGACACGCGATATACGGAATTTTGCCGAATTAACTATTTTTAACTTTAGGGGGGGTAAAATTTTACCTAATTTTGCGGCGTATTAAGCCCCTCCACAAGGTTTTAGCTTTCTGTTTTTGTAGAGATTATTTTTAGAGATTTATCATTCACTTACAAGCCCCTCCACAAGGCTTACCAACAATGCTGCTCCGCGCCCATACAAGGTGCGCCCTATTTACGTCGAAATCATATTCAAACCTTAATAAGCCTCAACTAATGAAAAAACTGCTAACAATGCTGTCGGGCCTCATTATGATGCTCGCGGCGGCTGTGCCGGTTCACGCCGTTGATTTATATCTCTACGGCGAGATCAACGGCTCGAAACAGTGGAACGACACAAAGTATCTGAAAGCCACTCCGATAGGCGACAAATTTGCCATCGAGCTGAGCATCACCTCGACGAGCTACTTCCGGCTTTCAGACAGCAACAACCGCATTTATGCTCCCCAGGACGACAAAAATAATGTTGCCGTTTCGGCAAACGGCACAACATACGGCGTCTGGTATAAAAGCAACGGCGCCAACACCGCTTTCGCAATCGAGCCGGGCCAATACGTCATGCTCGCCACATATAACGGCAGCAATGATAACCGTTGGTCGTTCACCCTCAAAAAAATGCAGCCCTATCTCTACGGCAATATCAACGGATCAAATGGTTGGGACGCCAGCGACAAAAATCAGGTAAAGCTCAACAGAACCGAGAAATACCGTCAGTGGGGCGTCGATCTCGACATTGAATCAGACAGCTACTTCAAGCTGACCAATGCCGACGAGCTTTATTATACAACCACAAATACTACCATCGACCAAACGATGGAAAGCGGAACCGTCTATTCCACCAAAACCATCAGCACGTCGAGCGCCGACAAGGCTTTCATGCTGACTCCCGGAAAATGGAAAGTGACAGCGACCGCCAAGGACAATCTGGGATGGGAGATCACGGCCACCAGCATAACTCCCGAAAGCGGCTACAACCACACACTTTTTGTGGGTATCGCAAGCTCGAACCGCCATCAGATACAATATAACGAAGACACCAAAACCTATTCGGAATATAAATTCTATGTCAATAAGGAAGACCTCGACAACGACGGCGAATTCGGCTTCCGTTTCTACAGCGAGCCTAACGGCGGCGTCTGGATGGGAAATAACGAATTCGGCAAAGTATTCGGCACCGATATCAATTTCGGCACCCCCATCACCACTTCGGGCATCAAGCGCTATTTCCTGAAAGAGACCGGTGCCTACGCCATAAACGTCAAGTCATACGATCCCGAAACCAATAAGGTTGTCTTCTCATTATCCAAGCTTGGTGATGACGCAATCGTTGCGAAGGAACTATATATCCATAAAACCGGAGACACCGGCCGCACAAGAATCACATCATCAAAAGGCAAATATGAACCTTTTACTATCAAAAATGTGAGCGCCAACACCAAATTCTGTTTTTATTCAGCAGCAACCGACGGAAACAGTATGGGCCCGGTATATACTCCCGACCTCAATGTCGACTCGGAAGGCACACTGCCCTACACCACTATCGGCACCGACCGCAACTTCAACCTTGCAGAAGCCGGCACTTACACTATCAGAGTATCGGAATACCTCGCCAACGAAGGAAAAGTTACGTTCACCGTCACCAAGGAATCCGGCTCTTCGGTTCCCGTTCCCACCACCCTCTATATCCGCAATAGCAGAAACTGGAACGGCACCCCCATCGCAATGACCCGTCAGGACGGCGCCGGCGACAATGACCGCAATAGCTGCAAATTCTTTGCCGAAGTCGACTACAATGCCAATGAAGATTTCCAGTTCCATTTTATCGAGAACAATGCAGGGGAATGGTCGAATCGCGGCATAGTCTGCTACCCGAGCACAGACGGATTATCAGTATCAGCCAACACTCCTGCCAGAATCGATAATGTCGGCACTTGCACCAACGATCCCTACAAAGCATGGTCATACAAATCGGACAAGAGCGGCAAGATAACAGTTCTGGTATATTTCAAGAAGAACGGCTACGCGACTGTCGAGGTCGTCGGCAATTCTGATAAGAACTACTACTTTATCGGCGACATGAACAACTGGTTCTCGAACGAGTTCGACGGCAATCTCGGCGGGAAAGACAATAACGGCGAAACGATTGCCCAGGGTATCAACGAAACCCGTTGGAACGACGACAAAGACAACTGGAAGTTCGAATATATGGGCGACGGATGGTATCGCTTCAACTCATTCCCCGGCAACCTCCTTTCGGGTCACTTCCAGATCGTCAGCGGCGGTTCATGGGAATATCAGAAGAATGAGGTTTACTCCCATGTCATTTGCGTTCAGGCAATCATGGACGCCGACGATGATGACGTCAGAGCCGAAAAGATCGCAGGCTACCGCGCCTTCAAGATGAACCGCATCACGCGCGACGACATCCGCAACGGCCGCGAGTACCGCGTGCGCAAGCGCGGCGAATCTCAGCCGAACGGCTCGAACCTCGGCACACAGTGTAACGCCGTCGAAAATGCCGAATTCTGGTTCAACCCCGGCAACGATACCGAAGCTCCGCGCATCAGAATAACCGGCACTCCCAAAGACTACTTCATCTTCTATAATATGGAAGAGGTCAAAGTCAATCCCGATACGAAGAAATCACTCGAAAACGGGACTGAAACAAGCGAGTATTGGGTGCGCGCAGCCATCAACTCCGGCAAGCCTAACACCAACAACTACTTCCTTGCCGGCATAGAATATGGCGGTTACCCGCTGCCGTTCTACGACATAAACGGCAACACGGGTGCCCACATGAACGTAGGCGAAGGCATCGACCTCGCTCCCTACGACCTCAAGAACATGACCGAACGCGAACTGAATAACCTCTTCTTCAGCAATCAGGATATTGTGGAGTCGATTCTGAGTGAAAAAATGCTGCCCAACGGACGCGACATCTCGGTTTACGACAAAGTCTGGATCGCCAAGATTCCTTCAGGCTTCGAAAACCCCGCGGGAACAAAATACAATATGACGTTCAACAAGGCCATGACCGACGCCGACCGCGAGGCAACGCGCACTCTGACAACCCGCCACTACTATTTCTTCCCGCAGGAGAATGGCCTCCACGTCCACGTCAATATCGACGAGATTCTCGCCGGTGACAAGGTTGAAAGCGCCGAAGTGGCCTACCGCCTCTACAAGACCGACAATTATTATAACACTATCGCCGTTCTCCATGGTTCTGACGTAGCCGCCGAAGGCCACCGCGACACAAAGATACTTCACAAAGTCGGAAGCGCTCTGCCGCTGACCAAGGATTCAAAAGAAACCAATGGAATCGGCTGGTATGAATGTAAGGAACACAGCATAACCTGGAAGGCTCCAGAGAATATTCAGGGCGCGTGGCGTGTAAACTGGATCGGAGATGAGGAAACAGGCGCGCGCCGCGAGGTAGCCTACGACGACAACTCGGCGTTCGTGCAGTTCCGCCTCACAATAAAGATGAAACAGCCGGCTTCGCGTGCCGCAGAAGGGGAAGGCGAAACTCAGGTTTACTATCTGCCCGAGCGCGTCGACGTTGCCAACGACAACAACCACTACTGGTTCGAGAACAGCGATCTCTATGCGAAGCTCAAGGCCAGCGACCTCCCCGACGGAGTTCTGACAGGCATCAGCGAAATCGTCGAGGACACCGACAACGGCCCCGCCGTCTACTATAACCTCCAGGGCGTCCGCGTCGACAACCCCGCTGCCGGAAACATCTACATCAAAGTAACCCGCAAAGGCTCTGAAAAGATTCTCTTCTGATTCAGGCCCAACGACAAAAGAACCGGGCGCGCCTCAGTGGCGCGCCCGGTTTTACTTTTTATCGAGATTGATCGGGATTTATCAGGATTAATCAGCTTTGAGAAATCAATGAGCTTCTTTGGCGCAGAGCTCGGCGTAGGCGGCTTCGTCGAGAAGGCTGTCGAGTTCGGCGGGGTTGGTCAGCTCGACCTTGATGATCCAGTTCTCGACGGCGTTCTCGTTGATGAGGCGCGGATTGTCGATGAGCTGTTCGTTCTGCTCGAGCACGGCACCGCTGACGGGCGAGATGAGGTCGCTGGCAGCCTTGACACTCTCTACGGCTCCGAATTCTTCGCCGGCGACAACGTCGTCGCCCTGGTCGGGCATGTCGACATAGACGATGTTGCCGAGAGCGTGCTGGGCATAGTCAGTGATTCCGATGAAGCCGACGTTGCCGTCGACGCGCACGTATTCGTGGGAGGGGGAATAGTAGGTTTTCATTTGGTTGGGAATATAGGTTAGTTATTTTTTGTAGCTTTTCTTATAGAAGCGGCGCGGGATAACGGTGGCGCCGAAACGTTTGCGGCGCACCTGAACGAGCAGCTTCGTGTCGCGCTTGGCGTGGGCGGCGTCGACAAGAGCCATGGCGAACGAGCCGGGAGCCGAGATTCCCTGATAGCCGGTTGTGACATGGCCGACGACGTTGCCTTCGAGGTCGAGCACCTCGGTTCCCTGACGGGCGGGCACGCGGCCGTCGATCTCAAGGCCGACGATGCGCTTCTTGGCGCCTTCGGCTTTCTGGCGGGCGATGACGTCGCTGCCGATGAAGCCACCCGGCTTCTCGAACTTGGCGAACATGCTCAGCGAGCCTTCTACGGGGCTGATGTCGTCGGCGAGCTCATGGCCGTAGAGCGGCAGGCCGACCTCGAAGCGCAGAGTGTCGCGGCAGCCGAGACCGCAGGGAGCGGCGCCCCCTTCGATGAGGCGGTCCCAGAGAGCTACGATCATAGCGGCGGGGCCGTAGATCTCGAAGCCGTCTTCGCCGGTGTAGCCCGTGCGCGAGATCAGCGCCTTGTGGCCGTCGATCTCAAGCTCGCGGAAGTGATAGAATTCGAGGTCTTTCAGGTCGATGCCCATGACCTTGCGCACGATCTCTTCGGCGTCGGGGCCCTGAAGAGCCAGCTCGCTGACTTCGTCGGAGATATTTGTCAGACTGACGTTATAGTCGCCGTCGGCCTTCACCTGCTCTTCGAGCCAGGCGAAATCCTTGTCGATGTTCGCAGCGTTGACA
>DBGBEM010000133.1:0-1368 GCA_048477235.1 Muribaculaceae bacterium
AGATAGGGGCGTCCCGAGCCCTTCACCGCCCGTTTTCCCGAAAAACAGACGTCAGGGCTCCGAAATCGTATGATTTTTAGACACTCTCCCTCGTTTCCCGCCGATTCCGCGGCAATTTACTTCCCTGAACGCGCGCTAAACTGTAACTTTGCGTCATGAAGATACTTATTATCGACGACAACAGGGCAGTGCGCGTTTCGCTGAAGCTTGTTCTCGACAGCGAATTCGACTCGATAACGGCCATCGGTGACCCGCGGCTGCTGCCGGCGCTGCTGGCCAACGGCGATTTCGACGCAGTTCTGCTCGACATGAACTTCGACAACAGCCGCCTTGACGGCAGCGACGGACTCTTCTGGCTCGCGCGCATAAAGGAAATGCCGCGTCCACCGGCCGTCATCCTCATAACGGCTTTCGGCGACATCTCGCTCGCCGTCGAGGCCATGAAGCGCGGCGCCGACGATTTCATCACCAAGCCCTGGAACAACGACGGGCTCATAGCCAAGATCAGGTCGGCAATAGCGAAAAACCGTGCGGAGCGAACCGACCGCGCCATCCTCTCCGACGCACGCGATGCCCGCGAGCGCGAGGAAAAGCAGCAGGCCATGACTCTCGACGAACTCAAAGCGGCCCATATCGACGCTGTCGTAGCCCGATGCAACGGCAACCTCTCGCGCGCCGCCGAACTGCTCGGCATAAACCGCCAGACACTATATAACCAGCTGAAAAAGAAATGAGACACTTCCGACTGAATTTCTTCGGATGCATTGCCGGCAGTATTGTCTTCGCGGTTCTGTCGGCGCTCTGCTTCCGCGCGGGCTCGTGGGCCGCCGGAGTGCTTCTGCTCATTCCGTCGGCGGTGGCGGTCGCGGCTCTGTGGAGGCTCGTCAGACGGCTTATTTTCTCAATGTCGGAATTCGTCGAAGCGCTTGAGATGAACGACCCGACAATACGCTTCCCCGAGAGCGGCGACCCCTGCATAAACCGCATGTCACAGGCTATGCGGCGCATAACCGGACTTTATAATTCCGCGCGTCTCGAACTGGAGACGCGTAAGCTCTATTACGACCGCATACTGCGCATAATGACCCACGAAATGCGCAACGCCATAGCCCCCGTCGTGTCGCTCAGCTCCGACATGAAAAAGAATCCGGCCCGTTATCAGGGCGAGAACTTCGCCGAGGCCGTCGGACTTATCAGCGACGAGAGCGAGGGCATCAGCCGATTCCTCGAATCATACTACGAGCTGACTCACCTGCCCGCTCCGCAGACAGAGGAAATCGACGTCAAGGACTTTTTCTCGGGGCTGCGCCGATCGTTCATGATCTTTCTGAGAGAGTCGGGACTGCCCGACGACACGATCAGCTACAC
>DBGBEM010000134.1:0-10449 GCA_048477235.1 Muribaculaceae bacterium
CTCTATCAGAGTCGTTATCTCGTCGGCCGAAAGCTCCTCTTTTCCGACAAGTTCGGTCATCTCACGGCTGCGCCGGTCGCCCGACTTCGTCAGGGCGTAGAGCAGCGGCAGCGTAACCTTCCCCTCGCGCAGATCGTTGCCCGTAGGCTTTCCGATAGCGTCGTCGACGGCATAATAGTCGAAAATATCGTCGCGTATCTGAAAGCATAGCCCGAGCAGTTCGGCATAGCGGCGCAGGGCAGTGAGGGCCGGATCGTCGCTGTCGACACCGACAGCGTAGGCCCCGAGCTCTACACAGCTGACGAAAAGCGATGCCGTCTTGCGGCCGATGGTCGTCATATAGGCCCGCTCGTCGAGAGTGTGGAAGCGCGCGTTGCAGATCTGGTCCATCTCGCCCGTGGCGAGTTCGCGTCCCAGACACGAAATAGAGCGGATTATGCGCAGGTCGCCGGTGTCGCAGCTCTCGCGCAGGGCTGTCGAGAGAAAAAAGTCGCCCACGAGCACAGCCACATGGTTGTCCCAGGCGGCGTTGATCGTCGGACATCCGCGGCGTGTGTCGGCGTCGTCGACGACATCGTCGTGGATAAGAGTGGCATTGTGGAGAAGCTCTACGGCGGCGGCCGCGCGGAGCACCTTCTTGTCAGGCTCGCCGGCGCCCGCGAAGAAGCGCGAGCTCATGACAACGAGCAGGGGACGTATCTGCTTTCCTTTCGTTGTCAGATACGAAGTTATGACGTCGGTCATCATTGGGTTCGACGTCGTCAGCGAGGCCCTGATATGTTTGTTCAGGCTCTCCATTTCCGGCGCGAGTCGTGCCGTTATTTCGGTGAAAGCGCTCATTTTGGCCGCAAAGTTAACGATTTTTTTCTAATATGGAAAGGCGCTTTTCAACCGCTGACAGCCCTTCCTCACCCGCCAAAAAGAAAAATAATGTCCGAAAACGCCGAAATTATAAAACTTTTGGCTATTTTTGTAGCAATAATCACCAATTGACAAACCTATGGAACCCTCCGTCACCACTTCCGACATAGCTCAGCTTCAGAAGCTCGTGGCAGAATTCTCAGCCCACGGCGACGATTACGTGTTCACCCACCTGACCGGCGCCGACCGCCTCATAAGCAATCAGCCCGTTCCGCCGATCAGAATCAGCGGAATGGCGTGGATACTCGTCATCAAAGGCAGTTTCCAGATAAACCTCAACCTCGACCCCGTGGCTGTCGAAGCCGGATCGGTTGTGATACTGATGCCCGACACCATTATCTCGGAACGCGAGGTGACGCCCGACATCGACGCCTACCTGCTCATGCTGTCACCCGAATTCATGCGCACGATCAACATCGACCCCAACGTCATGATGACCCTGCCGACAGCCACTATCCATGAATACAAGCCCGTTCTGCCTCTGTCGGGCAAAGAGCAGGAGCTTATGAAAAGCTATTTCGAGCTTATCCACCATAACACACTTTCGAACCCCGACGGAATGTATGTCAAATCGATTGCCCGCAACCTTATGTCGGCGATGATCTACCAGATGGTGCAGTTCGTGGTCAAACACATAAAGGTTCTCGGCCTCGAGCCGATCGGGGCTGACCGGCCCCGGTCGCGCCGCTCGACCTACGTCAAGGACTTCATGCTGCTGCTGAAGAAATTCCACAAACAGGAGCGGTCGGTGTCGTTCTACGCCCAGCAGCTCTATATCACGACCAAATATCTCTCGAACATCGTCAAGGAGGCCACAGGGCGCAGCGCCGCCCAATGGATCGACGAGTTCGTCATCCTCGAAGCCAAGAATCTGCTGCGCTTCTCGGGAAAGACTATCAAGCAGGTCAGCTATGAGCTGAACTTCTCGAACCAGAGCGCGTTCGGCAAATACTTCAAACTGATCACCGGCATGTCGCCCTCGGAATATATCCACTCATGAAGCGGACGGCGTTACTGATTCTGACAGTCCTGATAGCAGTCGTGGCCGCCCGGAGCGCCGGGGTTGTTGTCGGAGCTGCGCGCCCCGACATCTACGGGGCGCCTCTGGCCGGCAAGCGTGTGGCCCTGCTGAGCAACCACACGGGTATGGTCGACTCCGTGACCCACACCGCCGACTTCATGATAGCCCGCGGCATAAACCTCACTACGCTGCTCTCGCCCGAACACGGCTTCCGCGGCACAGCCGACGCCGGAGAGCACGTTGCCTCGGGACGCGATGCCGCCACAGGACTCCCCGTAGTTTCGATGTTCGACGGGCGCCGACGCGGACTGCCCGACAGTGTCCTCGACAGCTTCGACGTCGCCGTTGTCGACCTCCAGGATGTCGGAGCACGCTTCTACACCTACTATATCTCGATGCTCGACCTCATGGCCGACTGTGCCCGACGGGGCAAGAGCGTCGTCATCCTCGACCGCCCCAACCCGCTCGGAATGGTTGTCGACGGCCCCGTGCTCGACATGAAATATTCGAGCGGCGTAGGGCGACTGCCGATTCCGGCCGTCCACGGCATGACCCTCGGCGAACTGGCCCTGATGGCCAACGGCGAGGGATGGCTCCCCGGAGGCGCAAGGCTCGACAGCGCCGACCTGACGGTAGTCCCCGTCGGCGGCTACACCCATCAGACGCGCTACGAGCTCCCGGTGGCCCCCTCGCCCAACCTGAAGACGATGCAGGCCATCTACCTCTATCCGTCGCTCTGCTTCTTCGAGGGTACGCCTGTCAGCGTCGGGCGCGGCACCGACAATCCCTTCACGCTCTACGGCCATCCGCAGATGACCGGCCACCGCGGTTTCTCTTTCATCCCCCGGCCGCGTCCGGGGGCCAAGAACCCGCCGCTGAAAGGGCGCCGATGCTACGGAAGCGACCTCTCGCGCCTGCCCGCCGACACCGTCATAGCCCGCGGCCTCGACCTTAGCTATCTCATCGACGCCTACCGCTCGACCCCTTCCGTCAGGCCTTTCTTCACCAAGTTCTTCACCCTTCTGGCGGGCACTTCCGAGCTGCGCCGCCAGATCGAAAGCGGCCTCGACGCCGACGAGATCCGCGCCTCATGGCAGCCGGGCCTCGACGCCTTCCGCAAGCGCCGCGCCCCCTATCTCCTTTATCCCGAATGACACCGCTGACAGTTATCATCGCCGTGGCAGCCTACTTCGCGCTGCTCCTTGGCGTCTCATATCTCTCGACACGCCGCTCGGGCGCCTCCGATGCCGCATTCTTCACCGGCGGACGGCGCGCCCCCTGGCCTCTGGTGGCCATCGCCACCGTAGGCGCCTCGATTTCGGGCGTCACGTTCATCTCAGTGCCCGGCATGGTCGCCGCCAAAGGCTACGGCTATCTCCAGATGGTCATGGGCTTCATTGTCGGCTATGCCGCCATAGCCTTCGTGCTCGTTCCGGTTTTCTACCGTCTGAATCTCGTCAGCATCTACGGCTGGCTCGAAAAGCGCTTCGGAACAGCCACACACCTCACCGGCGCATGGTTTTTCTTCATCAGCAAGATTCTGGGCGCTTCGGTGAGGTTCCTCGTTGTGTGTGCCGTGCTTCAGGCACTCGTCTTCGCTCCACTGGGGCTGCCGTTCGAGCTGAACGTCGCGGTTTCCGTGGCCATAGTCTGGGCGTTCACAGCCCGCGGAGGCGTCAAGTCGGTTATCTGGACCGACGTCCTCAAAAGCCTGTGCATGATTCTGAGCGTAATTCTGTGCATAGTCTTCACGGCACGCCTGACAGGTCTCGGCGCCGCCGACCTCGCCGACCGGGTGACCTCCCACCCTACCTCGCGCATATTCTTCTTCGACGACCCGCGCTCGGGCCAGTATTTCTGGAAGCAGTTCGTGGCCGGAATCTTCATGGCCATCGCCATGAACGGCCTCGATCAGGACATGATGCAGCGCAACCTCGCCTGCCGCGACAGCCGCTCGTCGCGCAAGAACATGATCGTCAGCGGCGTCATGCAGTTCTTCGTCATTGCCCTGTTTCTGATTCTCGGAACCGTCATGATGCTCTTCGTCGAAGCCACTCCCGGCCTTGAGATGCCCGCTAAGAGCGACGAGCTGTTCTCGATGGTGGCCTGCCACGAATCGATGCCGGCGGCCGTCGGCGTGCTCTTCATTGTCGGCCTCGCCGCCGCGGCCTGGTCGGCCGCCGGATCGGCTCTGACGTCGCTGACGACATCGTTCAGCGTCGACATCCTCGGCTCTGCAGCACGCCGCCGCCGTGTCCACGCCGCCATGGCCGCCGCCATGGCTCTCGTCATAATAGTTTTCTATCACCTCAGCGACCAGGACGCGATCAGCGCCGTCTATACCCTCGCCTCCTACACCTACGGCCCGATTCTCGGACTGTTCGTATTCGGCCTGACCTCGCGCCGCAGTGTGCGCGACTCGGCGGTGCCCTTAGTGGCTATCGCCGCCCCGCTGCTGTCGTGGGCCCTCGCCCGCGCCCTCGAAGCTCTCTGGGGCTACCAGACGAGTTTCGAGCTCCTGCTCTTCAACGCCCTCTTCACCGTCGGCGGACTCTATCTCTCACCCGCCCCGAAACCTGTAAACGACAATGCCTAAAGACATATTCTCACGCTACGTCTGGATCGTCGACACAATCCGCCGCCACGGCTCGATGACGCGCGCCATGCTCAACGAGAAATGGCAGCTCAGCCAGTTCTCGAACGGCGAGCCGATGTCGCGCCGGACATTCTACAACTACCGCCACGCAATCGAGGAAATCTTCCAGCTCAACCTCGCCTACAACCCGGTAACATTCGAATATTCCGTAGAGCCTATCGGCCCGCGAAGCGACAGCATAACAGACTGGCTGCTCAACTCGGCTGCCATGAGCGGTGTGCTCAACGGCGCCCGCGACATCGCCGACCGCATTTTCGTCGAGAATGTGCCGTCGGCCCGCAACTTCCTCGACACCGTCATGGAAGCCATGCGGAGCTCGATGCGCCTGCGCTTCACCTACCATCCCTTCACACGTTCGAAGCCGACGCCCGGAATCGTCATCGAACCCTACTTCCTCAAGATTTTCCGTCAGCGCTGGTATGTCACAGGCCGCAATGTCGCCGACCGCAAGATAAAGACCTACGCCCTCGACCGCATGATCGAGGCCAATGTCGACTCAGAGCCGTTCGAGATGCCGGCCGACTTCAGTCCCGCCGACTATACCCGCGACTCCTTCGGAATCATATTCGACGAAGGGCGCACCGCCGAAGTGCGCCTGCGCGCCGAACCGCGCAAGGCCAAATATCTCAGGGCACTCCCGCTCCATCCGAGCCAGCAGGAAATGGTCCACGACAGTTTCTCGGTGTTCACCTACCGCCTCAAGCTGACCGGCGACCTCGTCGACGAACTGATGAGCCACACTCCCGACATCGAAGTAATATCGCCTCCCGAGCTGCGCGCCATGATGCGCGCCCGCCTCGCCTCGGGACTCGACCGCTACAAGAGCTGAGGCTACCGGCGGGGTTTCAGGATTATGCGCGGCGGCTTGCCGTAGAGATGCTCCAGAGGGGGTATGAGAGCCTCGTCGTAGAGCGGCGGCGCCGGATAGGGGCGCAGCATGGCAACCGGCGACGGCTCGGCCGCTTCCTCGAAAACGAAGCTGCCGTCGGGACTGGCCAGATAAAGTTCGAGAAGACGCTGGTGAGCCGGCCACAGGCGACGGCACTCCCAAGCTGTCGCGCTCTCGACGACAAGCGGCAAAACAATCCCTGCGGCTATGATAATGCGTCGGCCCCACTGCGGCAGCCGCATACGGGCCCCGTAGAAGGCCGTCAGGAACGTCAGGGCGAACAGCTGGGCAAACATACCCGAACGACCCTCATACGTGCTCAAAACGCTTATAACGCCGCTGACGACGGCTGCGATGAATAGGATCAAGAGCGGACTGCGGCGCAGGCGCAGTCCGCTCTGACGCGTCAGAGCGGCCGCGCCCAGCATCAGAATGACCGCCCAGTCCGACGTCAGCGCTATCATCAGCGGCGAAGCGTCGGGCTCGCGCGGATTGCCGGCTCGGGCTATGATTCCGGGGGCAAGAGTGGCGAAGAGCGCTCCGGCTATGAAAAAGGCTGTCAGGAGCCGATCGGTCGGCCTGCGGCGGTTCAGAACGTTGTAGACGACGAGCCCGACGGCAACCGGAAGCCCCGCCGCCTCGTGGAAAGCGCCCGCCATTGCGCAGAAAAGTGCGGCCGCCAGACGATGGCGCACCGGGCGGCGGCGCATCAGCAGCAACAGGGCCATGATGACGAAAGCGCCTGCCCATACATAGTTCGTCTGGCCGATGAAGAGGCACATCGAATCATACCAGGGCATACCGACGACGAGCAGCGCCGTCATGGCCATCGTGGCCACCTGAGCGCGTCGGCCGGTGAAACGCGCCACCAGGCGGCACGGAGCCCAGAAAAAGAGCCCTAAAAAGCCGGCGGCGACAACGGCGCGCAGCCCCTGGGGAAGCGCGAGAAGCGGAATGATGACGAAATTGCCCAGACGCCCGTTAATGCTGTTCCAGTGCATCCATAGCCAGCGCAGCCAGCCGAGAGGCCCTGTCCAGCGCGTCGACGGGCCCTCGAAAAAGCTCTTGTAGGTCAGATCGTCGCCATAGAGCGGCGTATAGTAGAAAACCACTATATTGAGCAGTACTACGGCAAGTATGACAGCAACGGTAAGGGACGGTATTCCAAAGCGGTTTTTCACGTCGGCAAAGATAGCGAATTCTTATAAGACTTATAAGAAGTATAAGATTTATAAATTTTATAAGATTTATAAATTGCCTGTGAATACAACAGGGAGCGCCTCACGGCACCCCCTGTCCTTAAAGCTTATTAACTATGAAACAATTATTAAAAGTTCTTTTACTTTATTCCGAGCAGCGTCTTGACCTTGGCGGTGACGTTCTCGACAGAAGTGCCGGTATAGACGGGCACGTTGCCTTCGAAGATGAAGGTGTAGCCCCCTTCGTCGCCTACGGTCTTGAGAGCCTGCATGACCTGAGCCTCGATAGGCTGCATGAGCTGCTGCTGCTGACGCTGGAGATCCTGCTGTGCCGTCTGGCGGAACTGCTGGATCTTCTGGTCGAGCTCCTGAAGTTCCTGAACGCGGCGGTCTTTGATCGCTGCGGGAGTCTTGTCGTCCATTCCCTGAAGCTCGGTATATTTCTTCTCGAATTCGGCCTGAAGTTTGCCGAACTCATCCTCGTAGGTCTTCGAGGCGGCTTCGAGCTTGGTCTTCATCTCGGTGAAGGCGGGAAGTGACTGCATGACTTCGTCGGCGTTGACAACGCCGAACTTCTGGGCAAACGCACTGACGGGAAGGAGCAGGGCGATTGCGAGCAATAATTTCTTGATCATCGTTTTATTTCGGTTTATTATTTTCGGTGGTATTATGCCGCAAAGATAGTTATTTTAGTTTGAATAACCTAACTTCTCGAGGACCTCGTTGCTGACGTCGATACGCGGCGAGGCGAAGATTATGTCGCTCGAGCCGGCGCGGTCGAATATGGCCTGATAGCCGCGCTCTTCGGCGAGTTTCTTTATGGCGTTGTAGATGTCTTCCTGAATAGGTTTCATGAGGCTGACGCGTTTTTTGGCGAGTTCGCCGTCCTGTCCGAAATATTTGTTGCGCAGTTCGACGGCCTCTTTCTCCTTGGCCACGATCTCGGCTTCGCGGGTCTTCTTCTGTTCGTCGGTGAGGAAAACCATGTCGGCCTGATAGTTCTTATACATTGTCTCGGCTTCGCGCGAGATGTTCTCGACCTCTTTCTGCCAGCGCTGCGACGCCTGGTTCAGCTGCTCGTTGGCCATTTCGTAGGAGGGGATGTTCTGGAGAATGTATTCCATGTCGACGAGGGCGAACTTCTGGGCCTGAGCGGCGGCGAAAGTGCCGAGAGCGACGACGACAGCGAGGATTATTCTTTTCATAGTCGGTTGTGTTTTGGTTGTTTATACTATATAAATGACAATCGGTGACGCCAAAGGTTTAAAATTCCTGGCCGAGCACGAAGTGGAAGTGGCTTCCGCCGCGCTCACCGCGCACTTTGTCGAAACCGTAGGCCCAGGCGATACCCATCATTCCGACCATAGGCAGAATCACACGCACACCGAAGCCGGCACTGCGCTTGAGCGAGAAGGGATCGACCTTTCCCACCGACGTCCACGCGTTACCGCCCTCGGCGAAGGCGATGCCGTAGATTGTCGTCGTTCCCTGAAGCAGGAACGGGAAGTGAAGCTCGACGCCGAGGCGGGTGTAGGCGTAGCCCTCGGCGTTATAGGGGGTCAGGGCGCCGTTGTCGTAGCCGCGCAGAGCGATGTTCTCGGTGGTGTAGGTTGTGTAGCCCGACATTCCGTCACCGCCGACATAGAAGGTCTCGAAGGGCGATTTGAGATGCTTGTTGTAGCTGCCGAGAAGACCGAAGTCGGCGCGGGTCATCAGCACGAGCGTATATTGTCCGTCGGGATTGATCAGCGGGGTGTAGGTGCGCGACTTGAAGCGCAGTTTCCAGTATTCTATCCAGCGGTACATCTGCTTCTTGCTCTCGGTGGTGTTCTCGGCGGCCAGGCGTGCCCAGTCTTTCTTGCCGAAGAGACTTGCCGGAGGGGTAAGCGAGAGGTCGACGGAGAAGAGCGAGCCGCTGCGGGTGAACATCGGGTTGTCGATAGAGTTGCGCGACAGGTTAAGGTTCAGCACCAGAGCGTTCGACGTTCCGTTCTGCATATAGTAGAGATGATCCCAGTTCTTCAGGTTATACCAGTTGTAGGTCAGCGAGGCCTGGAAGGTGAACCAGTCGTCGGGCCACGACAGACGCTTTCCGAGACCGACGGTGACGGCGAGCATCTGGAGGTATTTGTTGGGGTCGTAGGCGTTCTCGTAGGAGTTCTGGTAATAGTCCTGAGTGTAGGGGTTGACCATTCCGAGACCTGAGCCTGAATAGTACATGGGGTTCTGCCAGTTGTTGTTGTAGAACGACGAGTTGACGTCGGTCTGACGGCTGTAGTAGGCGCTGAAGCTGAACTGGTTGGGACGCTTGCCGCCGAACCAGGGGTCGACGAACGATATCGAGTAGGCCTGATAGTAGCGGGCATTGGTCTGGGCCGAAATCGACAGCGTCTGGCCTTCGCCCTGCGGTATGATTCCCTTGTAGGTGCTCGGATAGAAGAGGTTCTTTATCGAGAAGTTGGTGAACTTCACTCCGACTTTACCGATGATACCTGTCTGTCCCCAGCCGAGCGAGAGTTCGAGCTGATCGTTGGCCTTCGATTCGAGGTCGAAGATGATGTCGACGGTTCCGTTCTCTTCGTTGGGCTCGGGACGCGGGTTGATGGTCTCGGGATTGAAGTGGCCGCTCTGGGCTATCTCGCGGTAGGAGCGCATGAGGTCGCTCTTAGAGAAGAGTTCGCCGGGACGCACGCGCAGCTCGCGGCGGATAACCTTTTCGTAGAGGCGGTCGTTACCGTTGATGACCACGTTGTTGATACGTGCCTGGGGGCCTTCCGATATTCTCATCTCGAGGTCGATCGAGTCGCCGACGATGTTGCGCTCGACAGGCTGGAGGTGATAGAAGAGATAACCGCGGTCCATGTAGTAGTTGGCGATAGCGTCTTCGTCCTGGTTGATGCGCTTTTCGAGCAGCTTCTGGTTGTAGACGTCCCCCTTTTCTATTCCGAGAATCTCGTCGAGGGCCGTCGACGGATAGAGCGTATTGCCTACCCAGGTTATATTGTTGATATAATATCGTTTGCCTTCGTCGACACGTATATGGACATCGACATTCTTATCGTCGTAGGGCACAACCGAGTCGCTGACGATGCGGGCGTCGCGGTAGCCTTTCTCGTTATATTTCTCGATGATGCGGTTAAGGTCGTCGTGATAGTCGCTCTCGACGAATTTCTTCTGCTTGAAGAGGTTGAGCAGCTTGCCTTTCTCGTTGGTCTTCTTCATGGCGCGCTGAATGGCGTTGTCGCTCATGACCTCGTTGCCCTCGATATAGATTTTGTGGACTTTGACCTTGTCGTGGCGGTTGATGTTGATGTCGACGATCATCTCGTTGGGATGACTGAGGTCTTCGTGCTGCTGAATCTGCACGGTGGCGTTGCCGAAGCCTTTCTCGTTGTAGTATTTCTTGATGATCTGCTTCGTGCGGTCGACGATGTTGGGCGTGATGTGGTTGCCCTTCATGAGCTTGAGGCGCTCGTCGAGGTCCTTTATCTCACCTTTTCTGGCGCCGTGGTAGTTTATCTCGCTGATGCGCGGCTGCTGGCGCAGGTGGATTGTCAGCCATGCCTTGTCGCCGGCGGTCTTGTCGACGGTTATCGACACTTTCGAGAATAGGGCCTGACGCCACAGGCGGCGTGCGGCGGCGTTGATCTCGGGGCCGGGGATTGCGATGCGTTCGCCGACTTTCAGGGCCGAGTAGCCGAGAATCAGGTAGTCGTCGTAGTTCGGAGCGCCTTCGATATTGATTCCGGCGATCTCATAAGTG
>DBGBEM010000135.1:0-5859 GCA_048477235.1 Muribaculaceae bacterium
CTCAAAAGTCAGACCAGAGAGTGGATAATCTTAAAATCTCAGGACAAGAAACGCTCTGATGTCCCCTATAAAATAACAACATTTTCCACGATACAAGCTAATCTTAAATGAAAGAGCCGTGCAATGGCAAGCGAAAAAACGCTCTTTCACTTGTCATTGCTGTAGCGTTTTGTTATCTTTGCCCTCACGATGAGAAAACTGCTATTCCTTTTTCCGATAACTCTCGTGATGGCAACGGTGATGTCTTGTTCCGGCAAGAGCGACCGCCATACTGTCGACAGCGTTGAATTCGACGGCTCGGCCTCAGCGTCCGCCTCCGTCCCATCATCTACATCCGCCACATCCGTTACATCAGTTACATCCGATACCTCCGCCCCCTCCAACGTGCGAAGCCGCTCCATAGGAAACCTCAGGGAGGTCTTTAACGACTCAAACTATGTCCATTGGGCTTCGGCCGAACAGGTCGGCATAAAGCCGCTCGGCGACCGCCGCAGCCATTGGCGCCCCTCGCGTCCGCTCTGGAGAATCCAGACCTGCGAGGATTTCGTTGTCGACGAACTGACGTATTCAGTGCCTTATCTTGTCCCAGAGGCATATAACGCCGTCCACGAGATAGGGCGCCGGTTCCGCGATTCAGTGCGCACCCGTGGCGGCGGCGACTACCGCATGATCGTCACCAGCGTTCTGCGCACTCCCGATGCCGTCAGGCGTCTGCGCCGTGTCAACCGCAACGCCATCGACTCGAGCGTCCATCAGCTCGCTACGACCGTCGATATTTCCTATGCCAAATTCATGGGCTCTCCCGAACCGACCGCGCAGACCGTCGGCGAGCTTAAAGGAGTTCTCTCGGAAGTCCTCGCCGCCATGCGCTCCGAAGGCAAGATATGGGTCAAATATGAATACCATCAGCCCTGTTTCCATCTCACCTGCCGCCCTGTCGGCAACAAACAATGACCTGATATGCCGACTCAAACCGAACAGTCCGAACAGTCTCAGCCGCGCCGCCCGCGCCGCCGCTGGTGGGTGCGCCTGATAAAATGGGTGGCCATAGCTTTTGTGGCGCTCGTTCTTCTCATCGTCCTTATTGTCGGAGGGGCTGTGTGGATTCTCACCCCCGAACGCCTGACGCCGCTTGTCGAGCACTATGCCTCGGAATATATCGACGGTCGTGTCGAAGCCAAGCGCATAGAGCTGACATTCTGGAAAACATTCCCGCGCCTGAATGTCGACGTCGACTCGCTTGAGGTTATCAGCGGCAGTCTGCGCGGCCTGACACCCGACCAGCAGGCCAGGCTTCCGCAGGGTGCCGACTCGCTTCTGAGTGTGGCCGTATTTCATGCCGACGTCAATATTCTCAGACTTTTTACCGGAACAATCGCGCTCCACGACATAACCATCGACTCGCCCCGGGTCAATATTGTCGATGTCAGCCCCACGGTCTCAAACTACAATATTTTCCCGAAATCCGAGGAAACAGATACTACGACGACTCCGATTCCCGACATTATTCTGTCGCGTTTCGCGATAACCGGACGTGCGCCGATCCATTATGTGTCGCTGGCCGACAGCGTGGAGTTCAAACTCAACCTGACCAACACTACGGTCAGCGGCGACGATGCACCCGGCTATCGTCTCGACTTCGCCGCCGACGCCTCGTCGCAGCTCGGCGATATGACGTTCGACAATCTGCGCATCGGAATGGGGGGTGATATTGTCTGGAACCATAAGAAACCCTACCGCATCGAGCTCCGCGATTTTCAGGCCGGCATAAACGATGTCAACACCGTGGTCAATACCGTGGTCGACTTCGAGCGTGACCTGACGATTGAGAGCCTGCTGTTCAGGATGCCGCTGGTCGATGTAAATTCTCTGATACGTCTTGTGCCTCCGCAACTGCGCGGCGAACTCGGCAAGATTGTCAATAATCTGCGCGTCGGGCTGACTGCCAGACTGACTCAGCCGTACGTGCCGGCCATAGAGCACTATCCTTCGATGGAGCTTCAGATTATGGTTCCCGAGGGGGAAGCCTCCTATCAGAAACTCAAGCTCTCGGCTCTGGCTCTCGACCTTGACGCTCGTATCGACGGCAAAAACCTGAACAACAGCCGTTTTGATTTGAAACGGCTCTATGCCAATGGCGAGGGGGTAGCCTTCACGCTGAAAGCCGTACTGACCGATCTTGTCAGCGACCCGAAAATCGAGGGAACTTTCGAGGGCGGCGTCGATCTCGGACGCCTGCCGATGAATCTGATCGCCCCTGAACTGGGAGCGAAGGTGACGGGGCGCCTTAAGGCCGACGCATCTTTCGCAGGGCGCCGCAGTTATCTGACGCGCGAGAATTTCCATCGACTTAACGTCAACGGCGAGGCTTCGCTCTCCGACTTCCGTTTCGATATGCCCGAGATGCCTGTCGAGGCTTTCGTCCGCCACGCCGGACTGAAACTCGGGTCGAACTCGTCGGTCAACGGCGCCGACTCGCTGCTGACGGTCAGTTTTTCGATCGACACCGTTTCGGTGGCAATGCCCGGTCTCGAGGCCCAGGCTCGCGCTTTTAAGATAGGAATCGGCTCGCGCAATGTAGCCTCAAGCGTCGACACCACCCAGATCAATCCCATCGGCGCCCGCGCCACTCTCGGCTTTGCGCGCCTCAAATCGGTCGACGATTCGACGAGCATACGTCTGCGCGACATCGACCTCACGGGTGTTCTGCGCCGCTTCCGCAATGAGGCGCGTGTGCCTCAGTTCGACATGAAGTTCACGGCGCGCCGCATGCGCTATTCCGACCGCCTCAACCGCGCGAGCCTCCGCGAAGCCGACATTGCCGCCACAGTCCATCCGACGCCTCCGCGCCAGCCGTCGCAGCGTCTGCTGCGGGCCATGGATTCAGTGGCTGCCGTCAATCCGGGACTCCCCTCCGACAGTGTGCGCGCTCTCGCCCGCGCTGCCCTGCGCCGTAACCGCCGCCACACTGTCGACAACGCCACCGAGCGCGTCGACTTCGAGCTCGACAGCGAAACGCGTTCGCTCTTGCGCAAATGGCGTGCGTCGGGCCATATCAAGGCCAAGCGCGCCCGTGTGATGACCCCTTACTTCCCGCTGAAAAACGTGATCAAGGGTCTCGACATGACCTTCAATAACGACAGCATCGAGATCACCGACACGCGCTATCGCGTAGGCCACAGTGAGTTTGTTATCGACGGCTCGATAACGAATCTCACCCGGGCCCTTACCTCGCGCTCCGGCCGACAGCCTCTGCGGATCAACATGCGCGTCAGCGCCGACACTATCGACGTCAACGAAATCGCCGCTGCTGTCTTCGCCGGCGCCGCATTCGCCCAGAAGGAGCGTCAGGGACTCGCAGGCCCGATCTCCGACAGTGACAACGACGACGTTGTCGAGGCCTCGATAGCGCAGAATACCGGTGTTTCCGAAAAAGCGGCGGTGCTTATCCCGACCAATATCGAGGCTTCTGTCCGTCTGGCAGGCCGCAATGTGCTCTACAGCGATCTGACATTCCATAATTTCCGTGGTCAGGCCGAGATTTTCGACGGCGCTCTGAACCTGCGTAACCTCTCGGCCCGCACCGATGTCGGGGCTGTCGACCTGACGGCTCTATATCAGGGTCTCCACCCCGATTCGCTGAGCTTCGCCTTCGGTATGCAGGTGCGCGACTTCCGCCTGTCGCGGTTCATGCAGCTTGTGCCGCAGCTCGACACTATCATGCCGCTGCTGCGCGATGTCAAGGGTATCGTAAACGCCGAGGTGGCCGCTACCGCCGATGTCGATACCATGATGGACATCAGAATACCGTCGCTGACCGCCGCCGTCAACATAACGGGCGACTCGCTCGTGCTTCTCGATGCCGCCACCTACCGCAAGATAGGCAAGTGGATGCTCTTCAAGCATAAAGACCGCAACGTTATCGACCATCTCAACGCCCGCATGGTTGTCAAGGACGCGCAGATGGAGCTCTACCCGTTCATCTTCGACATCGACCGCTACAAGCTCGGCATATTCGGCTCGAACGACCTCGATCTCAACTTCAAGTATCATATAGCCGTGCTGAAGTCGCCGATTCCGTTCAAGTTCGGCATAAATGTCAGCGGCAATCCCGACAAGATGAAGATTCGCCTCGGAGGCGCCAAGATCAAGGAGAACTCGCCGATGGTCAGCGCTATCTCCGACACGACGCGTATAAACCTCGTCAATCAGATTCAGGATATATTCCGTCGCGGTGTGCGCCGCGCCGGTCAGTCGGGACGCCTGCGCTTCGATCCGGGCGCGTCGCCCGCTCCCTCGCGCTCCGACAGCGATCTCGGCGACACCATCAGCCACGCCGATTCGCTCGAGTTTATCCGTCAGGGTCTGATTCCGGCCCCGCCTGCTCCCGATTCGACGGCCATAAAGGCTGCCGGTGCCAATGCCAAGAAGAAAAAGAAGAAGTAAACGATGACGATTTTTCCCGACGGATTCCGTCCCGAAGCCGCCCTCATCGACATGGACGGCACTCTCTACGACTCGATGCCCAACCATTCGCGCGCATGGATGACCATGTGCGGCGAACAGGGGCTCGGCTTCACTCCCGAAGAGTTTTTCCTGCTCGAAGGATGCACCGGCGCCCACACTATCGACCTCATAATGCTTCGCGAGCGCCATCGCCATGCCACCGAAGAAGAGAAGGCGGCGCTCTATCGCCGAAAGACCGAGATTTTCGCGTCGCTGCCACCTGTCAGCGTCATGCCGGGTGCGCCGGAGATGCTCGCGACGCTCCGCCGCTTCGGAATTAGGCGTGTGCTTGTGACGGGCTCCGGACAGAACACTCTCTTAGGGCGCATCGAGACCGACTTCCCGGGGATCTTCCTCGACGGTATGCGCGTGACCTCGCGCGATGTCAGCCGTGGCAAGCCTCACCCCGAGCCCTACCTGCGCGGAGCAGCCATCGCCGGTGTCGACCCGAGCCGATGTCTGGTGATCGAAAACGCGCCCATGGGCGTCGAGGCCGGGGTGGCGGCCGGATGTTTCACAGTGGCGGTGACGACAGGGCCTATCCCCGAAAAGGCCATGACCGATGCCGGAGCCCATTTTGTGGCCCGCTCGATGCCTGAGTTCGCACGCTTGCTCGAAGAGTCGCTCTCATGATAATCTATACCGGCAATCCGTTCGACGAGCTGCGGCGGCAGGCTGCCGGGCGTCGCGTTGCCATCGTGACCGACAGCAACGTAGCTCCGCTGCTGCCCGCCACGGACTATGACACCATCGTCATCCCTGCCGGCGAAGAGAACAAGACGCTTGCTACGGTCGGGGAGGTCTGGAACCGCATGGTCGACCTCAGTCTCAGGCGCGGTGATGTCGTTGCCTGTGTCGGCGGCGGCGTGGTGACGGATCTCGGCGGCTTCTGCGCCGCCACGTTCAAGCGCGGCCTTCCCTGCATAAACGTGCCGACTACGATTCTCGGCGCCGTCGATGCCGCCGTCGGTGGCAAGACCGGCTTCGACTTCCGTGGTCTGAAAAACGAGATAGGAGCGTTCAGTATGCCCGAAGCCGTCATTGTTTCCGATATTTTCTATGCCACCCTTCCGCGGCGCGAGCGGCTGAGCGGCTACGGCGAGATGCTCAAGCACGCTCTTCTCGACTCCACCGCGGCTTTCGCGCGTTTCACCGAGATGACGCCCGACGAAGTCCGCCTCGACGACATACGCCGCAGCGTGGCACTTAAAGAGCGCATCGTCGCCGCCGACCCGCGCGAGGGCGGTCTGAGGCGCATTCTGAATCTCGGTCACACCGTCGGCCACGCCCTCGAAGAACTGCTGCTCGAGAAACGCACGCCTGAAAGCCATGGTGCCTGCGTAGCCCGCGGTA
>DBGBEM010000136.1:0-1546 GCA_048477235.1 Muribaculaceae bacterium
TGCGTACTGTTCGTCAATAATGCGGCGAACTTCTGCATCGACCTTTTCCATCGTGCTCTCGGAGATATGCTTGGACTGAGTCACGGAGCGGCCGAGGAACACTTCGTTCTCGTTTTCACCGTAAACCATCGGGCCCATCACATCGCTCATGCCGTAGCGGACGACCATGTCGCGAGCCATCTGAGTGGCGCGTTCAAAGTCATTAGACGCACCCGTTGTCATCTGATGCATGAAAACTTCTTCGGCAATACGTCCGCCGAACAGGATGGCGATACGAGAGAGCAGATACTGCTTGTCATAAGAGTAATGGTCTTCGGCAGGCAGCTGCATCGTCAGACCCAACGCACGTCCGCGAGGAATAATCGTGACTTTGTGTACGGGGTCGCTCTTCGGCATCAGACGTGCAACCAGAGCATGGCCGGATTCGTGGTAAGCCGTGTTGCGTTTTTCGTCTTCGGACATGACCATGGCTTTGCGCTCAGCGCCCATCATGATCTTGTCTTTAGCGCGTTCGAAGTCTTCCATGGCAACTACACGGCCGTTGCGGCGAGCGGCAAACAAGGCCGCTTCGTTCACGAGGTTAGCCAAATCGGCACCGGAGAAGCCGGGCGTACCGCGAGCGAGGACAGACTCGTCCACGTCGGCGCCGACCGGAATCTTGCGCATGTGAACTTTCAGAATCTGTTCACGGCCGCGAATATCGGGCAGCGGAACCACGACCTGACGGTCAAAGCGGCCCGGACGCAGCAATGCGGGGTCGAGAACGTCGGGGCGATTCGTGGCAGCGATCACGATGACGCTGCTGTTGGTGTCGAAACCGTCCATCTCGACGAGCATTTGGTTCAAAGTCTGTTCGCGTTCGTCATTGCCTCCGCCGAGACCGGCGCCGCGCTGACGGCCGACCGCATCAATTTCGTCGATGAAGATGATGCAGGGAGAATTCTTCTTAGCGTTCTCGAACATGTCGCGAACACGAGCGGCACCGACACCGACGAACATTTCAACGAAGTCGGAACCGGAAATTGTGAAGAAGGGAACTTTGGCTTCGCCGGCAATGGCTTTGGCCAAAAGTGTTTTACCGGTACCCGGAGAGCCGACGAGCAGCACGCCGCGGGGAATACGACCACCTAAGCGCTGATAACGGCTCGGATCCTTGAGGTAATCCACGATTTCGGTCACTTCTTCTTTGGCTTCATCGCAGCCGGCGACGTCGGCAAAAGTGACATTGTTATTCGAGCTGTCGAGCATTCTGGCTTTAGATTTGCCGAAGCTGAAAGCACCGCCCTTTCCGCCGCCCTGCATTTGACGCATGAAGAAAATCCACACGCCGATGAGGATGAGCATCGGGAACCAAGAAATAAAGATGGAAGCTAAGAAGCTCTGTTCTTCATCAGGCTGACCGTAGACCTGAACACCGGCCTTACGGAGGTCTTCAACCATCCAAAGGTCTCCGGGAGCTGTGATCTTATAGGCAGCTCCTTCCGTCGGAGTGACGGTAAGCGTACGACCCTGAACATCGACGCGTTTAATTTTGCCTTCCTTGGCT
>DBGBEM010000137.1:0-3547 GCA_048477235.1 Muribaculaceae bacterium
CCACGTCGGCAACCGGGCGCCGCGCTGTCAGTTTGGTCTCGGGCGGATGTATTCCGCCTATATGGAATGTCTTCATTCGGCCTGAGGTTTCTTAACGGGGAAGTTGGCGGTGTGGATGGCGTTTCGCGGGCAGACGTCGACGCACTTGCGGCAGCGGCGGCATTTCTCCTGATCGATTGTGGCGATATTTCCTTCGACAGTGATGGCTTCGAAAGGACACGCCTTGGCGCATTTGCCGCAGGCTATGCACGACACGTCGCAGACTTTCATCGCCTCGGGGCCGCGCTCGCGGTTGTTGCAGGCTACCCAGACGCGCTGGGGCCGCTTTTTGTCGACAATGGCTATGACGTGGCGCGGGCATGCTGCCTCGCAGGCGCCGCAGCCTGTGCAGCGCTTGTCGTCGACAACGGGAAGGCCGGTTGTCGGGTCGATATGGATGGCATCCCATTTGCAGGCCGCCACGCAGTCGCCGCAGCCGAGACATCCGTTGGGACATCCTCCTTCGCCGGCCGAGACCGTGGCGGCTATGGCACATGAACGCGGGCCATCGTAGGCGACACGCCGTTTTGTCAGTTCACACGAGCCGTTACAGCGGACAATGGCTGTTTTCGGACGTGCCTCGCCGGCGACAAGTCCGACGATGCCGGCGATCTTTTTCATGGCATCTTCGCCGGCGCCGGGGCAGAAAAGCCCGTCGAGGCTTGTGGCCTTCGCGCAGGCCACCGCGAAAGCGTGGCAGCCGCTTTGGCCGCATCCTCCGCAGTTGGCGCCGGGCAGCAGCGATTCTATTTCGCCGATGCGCGGGTCTTCTTCGACATGGAAGCGTCGCGAAACACCATATAAGGCGGCGGCTCCGGCAATGCCGATTCCTCCCAACGCCATAGTTCCTATAATGATTATATCCATGCTAAGCTTTTGTGATAATCCATTTCATCTGTCGGTCAAACCTTTTTTTCAATGCCGCAACGACACAATACCATGCCGCCACGGCTCCCACAGCCACCGCTACAGATGCTCCGTCGCCGAATCCGGCGGCGGGGAGTCCCGCAAGGGCACCGATGAGCAGAAGCGCCGGAACACCGAACAGAAGTGCGGCGGCCGTCAGCTGCGAGCTTCCGGCGGCGGAGATCTCTACGGTGTCCCCCTTGCCGAGGGGGCCGGCATAGCAATCGCGCGCTACTGTGAGCAGGCTGTCGGCTCCTGATGTGTTATGGCACACAATCTGCAGTCGGCAACCCTGACAGCTGTCGCTGCAGTCGCCGGTGATTTGTAATGTGATTGTATGGTCGTTTACGTCGATAATCTTCGCCCTGCGCTTTGTCTCAGCGGCCATGGTTGATTTAGGTTTTTGCAAAAGTAGATAAAAAAACGTTACGCAACGCTATTTTTTCAGAAAAGTGGCATTTTGTTCCAGAAACAGGTCGAGAATGGTCATGGCGGCCATGGCTTCGACCACCGGAAGCGCCCTGAGCAGGGCTGTGACGTCGTGTCGGCCACGGGGCGTCAGAACCGTCGGTTTCCCGTCGGAGGTTATTGTCGACATCGGGCGCGCCATTGTCGAAATAGGTTTGAAGGCCACGCGCATTGTTATCGGTTCGCCTGTCGAGATTCCGCCGAGAATTCCGCCGGCGATATTCAACGGCATCCGCGGGCCCACAGTTATTGTGTCGGCCAGTTCGCTGCCGCGTCGCGCGCATCCGTCGAAGCCTGTTCCGTAGTCGAATCCTTTGGCGGCCGGTATGCTCATCATAGCCGCCGCCAGCCGTGCCTGAAGCTTGTCGAAAACGGGTTCGCCGAGCCCAGAGGGAATTCCGCAGACTTTACATTCCACGATGCCCCCGAGGGTGTCGTTGTCGGCTTTCGCCGAGGCAATGGCTTCGGCAATCTGAGCTTCGGATGGAGAGGTCAGTTCGCCGATGCGGACTATTTTTGCCGTGACGCTGATTTGCGCCGGCCGCAAAGCCTCGAGAGCCATAGCGCCGGCGAAGACGCGCGCCGCGGTCTCGCGGGCAGACGCGCGTCCGCCCCCGCGATGGTCGCGAATCCCGTATTTAAGGTCATAGGTGAGATCGGCGTGGCCGGGACGGTAGGCGGTTTCCATCTCCCGGTAGTCGGTCGGCCTGTAGTCGCGGTTGCGTATGATGAATCCTATCGGGGTGCCCAGCGTCAGGCCGTCGGCCATGCCGCTCAGAATCTCGACTTCGTCGGGCTCATTGCGCTGAGTCGACAGCGCCGAGGCTCCCGGGCGGCGCCGCGCCATCATGGCGGCGACAGCTCCGGCGTCGACCGATACCCGGGGGGGCATGCCGTCGATAATTCCGCCGACAGCCGGGCCGTGGCTTTCCCCGAAAGTGGTCAGCCGAAAAATCTTTCCGAAAGTATTGCCGGCCATAGCGGTTACTTAATGAGGTCGGTGACGGTGCCTCCGACGAATCCGATGAGGTCGGCGGGAGCGATTTTCAACTGTAGCCCGCGCTGGCCTGCGCTGACGAATATCGTGTCGAAATCGTTGACAGTGGTGTGGAAGAAAGTGGGAAACTGCTTCTTCATGCCTATCGAGGTGCATCCGCCGCGTATATATCCGGTCAGAGGCAACAGCTCCTTCATGGGAATCAGATCGGCTTTCTTCACACCGGCGGCGCGGGCCGCTTTCTTGAGATCGACCTCGGCGTCGCCGGGAACAACGGCGACAAAGTGGCTGCGGTCGTCGCCCTGAAGCACAAGTGTCTTGAACACACGCCTGACATCCTCTCCGAGTTCTGCGGCAAGATGTGTGGCGCTCAGGTCGTCGGGGTCGACGGTGTAGGGAATCAGTTCGTATGGAACAGCGGCCCGGTCGAGAAGCCGGGCTGCGTTGGTTTTGGCAATCTTTGTCATGACACTGCAAAGGTAGTGAATAATCGCGGTTTTTTCGTAACTTTGCGGTTCTGATAACTAAACGCAATCATTATAATGAAGAAACATCTATCTGTCATCGTCAGCCTGTTTATGGCATTTGCCGCCACAGCGGCCCCCACACCCGATATTCAGGACATTCTGCGCGGCCTCGGCGGCGGCAAGTCCGAACAGTCGGGCAAGTCTGACCAGACTGACAAATCAGGTTCGAGCATTCTCGACGCTCTGACCGGAGTGGGCAATGCTTTAGGCATAATTCCGTCGAAGACTGTCGATGTCGCCTATCTCACCGGAACATGGGCGTATCAGAAGCCGGCCGTGGCTTTCAAAAGCGACAATTTCCTCGCGAAGGCAGGCGGCGTGGCCGCTTCGGCCAAGATAGAGGGGGAGCTGGCTCCTTACTACAAGCGTTTCGGCTTCGACAAGATGACGCTTGAGGTCGAGTCTGACTCGACTTTCGTCATGCAGTTCTCGCGGATGAAGCTCAAAGGCTCGATAACAACAGAAAAATCGGCCGAGGCTTCGCGTCTGATATTCCATTTCAATGTCATGGGCAAGAATCTGACGTCGATGGAGGCATACGTCAATGCCGAGAGCAGCAGCGTCATGTCGCTGACTTTCGATGTGTCGAAACTCATGACCGTAGCTAAGT